>JAUZGC010000282.1 GCA_030840105.1 Microbacteriaceae bacterium | reverse complement strand
AGTCACGATACCGGTGAATGAAAGCAGGATGAGGAAGAACACCGAGTAGTACTGGCTCGCGGTGCCCAGGAGCGCCAGGATGAGGACGACCGCGGCACCGCGCCCGGTGAAGATGCCCCACCATCGGTCGACACCCGAACGCCTCGTCCAGATGGGCTCACCGCGGAAAATCCAGACCAGGAGGACAAGCGCCAACGGTATCGGATAGTACGAGGCGAGATAGAGCTGGGCCTCATTGCGCTGGAAGTGGTACGGCGCGATTGCATACACGCCCGCGAGCACGATTGACAGGATTCGCGAGACGCCGACAACGCGCAAGAACCATACGGCAGCCAATGCGGTCAGAGGGAACCCGATAAGGAAGTAGACATTCATTACAACGGGCCACTGCGACGAGAACAACCCCAAGACCTTCGCCGCGATGAGGTGAAAGTTGTCGGCCTGTGGGAAGTCGTAGTACAACTCACCGGTTGGCGCGCCGAGCTGGGGTTCATACTCGAACCAACCCTGTGACAGCACAGTCTTGAAATGCGCACCCGTTGCGAGCGCATCACCCGAGTAATAAAGCGGTATACCAATCTTGAGGTGCCAGAGCCGCAACCCACCGAACATGAGAATGGAGCTGCCAAGCGCGGCCCAAAGGTACGTGGCCCATTCGGTCAGCCACCAGCGGGCAGGGAGCCCTCCTGCCTTCATCGGGCGCTCCTGCTCATGCGGTTGCGCAGATAGACGTATGCGAGCCGCCGCAGCAGTGCCATTCGGAGTGCCATGAGATTGCCAACGGTCTTGTCGAAACCCGAGACGATGTCAGGGCGTTCTCGGTGGATCCACTCATGGAAGCTTGCTGCTTGCTCGGCCTGTTGGCGCATGAGGCGAACGCTCCATTGCGTGTCGCTGATCCTGAAACCCGCGAGCGATTCGGGGAGGCCAATGAAGTCGCCGTGCAGCAACACCCGAGCGTAGGTCGTCTCGTCGATGAGGTACGGATGCGCATCGTCCCACCAGCCCACCGCCTCGAGAATGTCGCGGCGGATCATGGTGCAGGCGGGTTCCCCAAAGACATTCGTACCGGCGCGAACGGTCGCCCTGACGGCCCGTGACCCGGGGAGGCGCCCCGTCAGGCGGTTGAGGCCGCGTCCCTTGATGAATGGAACGCTATGCGCATCGACGATGTCCCTTCGTGATGCAACAAGTGCGATTGTCGGGTCACTCTCCATGATCCTGACCTGGCGTTCGATGCTTTCGGGATACAGCACGTCATCGCCGCATACGAGCTTGATGTATGTGCCGGTTGCGGCCTGGCTGACGCGGTTCCAGTTCCGCCGAGCGCCTCCGCCAGCTTCCGTTGTCATTGTCGCCACGCGCGGATCGCCGGCGTAGCGTTCGATGATCGCGCGGGTATCATCCGTGGAGGCGTGGTCGGCAACGATGACCTCAATGTCGGTATAGGTCTGGGCGAGAATCGAGTCGAGAGTCTCGGCGATGAAGTGCGCGTTGTTATACGCCGGCACGACAACGGATACGGTCGGCATTTAGAGGGTGCTCGATTCTTTCGGTTCGGGGTCGGCGCTTGTCGGGCGTCGGCGGAACGAGAAGTTGCGGTGCCCGAAGAAGCTGATGAGGGTGGTCACGAATACGATGAGCGCCTGCGCGAGCAGGGGCTGCATGTGCGCGAATTCGACGAGAACCGCAAGCAATACGAAGTTGACGCCGAGAGCGACCAGATAGACGGTCTCGAATCGTGCCAGGTCGCGCCAGACGTGACCGCGGACCCGGAACACGAAGCGTCTGTAGAGCACGAATGCGCAGAGCACGCTCGCGATGTGTGCGCACAGGAGCGTCGGCAGATAGCCAAATCGACCGAAAAGTGCTCCGACCGTGTAGTTGAAAATTGCAAACCAGGCAAAACCGATCACTGTATTTGCGGTGCCGACGATGAGGAAGGCGACGCGATAGTCCTTGACGATCCGGAGCATGAGCCCCGGGGCGCCGTTCATCCCGGCGGGAGGCTGTAACGGCGGCGTGCTCTTGGGCGGTTGCGGTTCGACCATTACCGGTCCCGTCGTGTCTGGGCAAGCATCTGGGCAATCCTAATGGTTGTCTGGTTACCGATGTCTCAGCGTCAGCGCGAGCCGGATCCATAGTCCGACCCGGAGGACGGCACGGAGCGGCCAGAGGTACCACGCCCGATATTTCGCTGCGAGATAGGTATATGCGCTCTCGTGGTGCGCCCGGTTCATCCGCTTCGACGCTTGCGCGGTGGAGTGGGCGCCGAGGTGGTGAACGACCGAGGAGGGTACGAACACATTCTCGTATCCGGTCTCGCCGACCTTCTTGCCGAGGTCGACGTCCTCGAAGTACATGAAGTACTCCTTGCTGAACCCACCCACAGCATCGAAAACCGAACGCCGAACGAGAAGACAAGCGCCAGAGAGCCATCCCGTCGTGCGCTCGATCTCGTAGCTTTCTGGTGTGTCGAGGTATCGTGCGGACCAGGGATTGTTTGGCCAGAAGCGATGGAACACGGCGTGCCCGATGCCGTTTCGGAGCGAGGGAAGGCGCCGAGCAGATGGATAGGTCTCGCCGTCACTCGTGAGAATCCGCGGACCGAACGCCCCGCCGCGTGGGTGTGCCCGCGCAGCTTCCAGCAGCGCGTCGATGCTGCCCGGGGCAAAGGTGACGTCAGGATTGGCGATGAGCAGCCACTCGTGCCGTGGTCCGAGTTCACTGGTAACGGCATTGACCGCCCCGCCATAGCCGCGGTTCGCCGGAAGCTCGACGAGATGAACGTCAGCGTCAGCAGCGGCGACATCCCTGATCCGTGGATCGCTTCCCTCGCTATTGTCGGCGATCTGGATAAGTGGTCGACCGGATGTCGCCTCGTGGACCGAGCGAAGGAACGTAGGAATGAGTTCTGACGACTTGAAGGTAACGACAACGACGACCAGCTCAGGTTGGTTTACCACGTCGCCGGCTCCAGAGAGGAGGCATATGCCCGGATGTGAGCAAGCGCCGTGCGTCGCCACGTGAACTCGGCAGCGCGGGCAATCGCGCGCTCGCGGAGCTGCATCCGCAGTTCCGGATTACTGAGCAGGGACTCGAGCGCGGAGCCGAGGGCCTCCTCGTCTGGTTCGCAATAGAAGACCGCATCGCCGCCGACCTCGGGAAGCGCAAGTCGACGAGTCGTGAGCACGGTTGCCCCACTCGCCATTGCCTCGAGCACTGGTAGGCCGAAACCTTCGCCGAGACTGGGATACGCGGTGATCGTCGCCCCCGCGAGGAGTGCCCGGAGCTGCTCGACCGGGAGGTACCCGGGCATGATGACCCGTAACGTTCCTGCGACCGCTTTGACACTGTCTGCGATGCGATCGTCCCAGCCCGGTGCGCCGGCCAGGATCAGAACTGGTGCACTCGCGCCAAGTCTGGCTGCAATGGCACCCATTGCACCGACGAGCGCCGGCACATTCTTCCGCGGTTCGAGCGTGCCAAGGAACGCCACCCACGGCGTCCGACCGACGTCCATCGTCGCGGCGAACTGCGCGATCTCGTCCGCTGTGGGCGGGTGAAATACGTCGCGATCGATTCCGAGGTGGGCGACAACAATACGGGCGCGGATGCGTGGGATGTATTCCCGCAGCCCATCAGCAGTCGCCTGACTCGGCGTAATGCACACATCCGCGCGCCGGAGCGCGACACGCGTCCAGAATCGAAAGAACGCGCGCTTGAGTGTGGAGTGCACCGCCGGATCGCTGAAGAAGGTAGCGTCATGCAGGGTGACAACGCGGTGCGACTGCGTCAGCAACGGCATCGTGTAATGCGGAGAATGGATGATGCTCGCTCCAGTGCGCCGAGCCAGCTGGGCCAGTCCGACCTGTTCCCAGACGAAGCGGAACAGCCGGAACTGAACCAGGCGTGGCGCAGGAACACACCGGCATGCCGGCCCGAGTATCGCCGTGAAGCGGGCGAGGTCAGACCTCTTGCACACTACAGTCAACTCGGTTTCCAGTTGTGCGAGTTCGCGAAGCAGTTCCTCGACATAACGGCCAACGCCCCCTCGGGCGAAGGGCACCGATGTGGCGTCGAAGAGGACTTTCACACTCTCACACGCCTTCCGTTCTGTCTGCGCAACCCCAGAATCTTAGCTCAGGTACCCGGCGACCGACCGCGCGTTGCCGACGATGCGGCGAAGCGTGGCATACCATGTTGTCTACGCCTACGTCTGTCCATTTCGTTGTGGGGACCCCGGCCGATCGTCCGACACGATAGGTGGTTGCTGTATGAGTTCGCTCCCCTCGCTTCGGCGCGTGCGAGAGGCCTTCTCTGCCGTAGCCCTGATCGCTGTCACTGTCGCGTTGCTTGTGGGCCTCTCTCCTGCCCAGACGGCGACAGCCGCGACCGGCTCGGACTTCGCTGCTGGAAACATCATCTCCGATGCCGTCTTCTATAACCCGGGCGCCATGTCGCAGGCTGACATCCAGGCGTTCATCGTGTCCAAGGAACCGAGCTGCGCGTCGGGCTATACCTGTTTGAAGAGCTATTCGGAAAACGTCACGTCACGCGCCGCAGACAACCGTTGTGGCGGGGCGCTCAACGGCGGGACGCTCTCGGCGTCGGCGATCATCTACTGGGTCGCGCAGGCGTGTGGCATCAATCCGCAGGTATTCCTTGTCATCCTCGAGAAGGAACAAGGGCTGGTTTCGTCTTCGGCGCCATCGTCTACCCGGTACCAGCGTGCGATGGGTTTTGCGTGTCCGGACACAGCGCCGTGTAACACGCTGTATTACGGTTTCGCGAACCAGGTGTACAGCGCGGCGCACCAGTTCAAGAGCTACCAGGCGTCTCCTGGCAGTTGGAGCTATCAGGCCGGTCGGTCGAATTCGATTCTGTACAACCCAAACCGTGCCTGCGGTTCGTCCTCTGTATACATCCAGAACCAGGCGACGGCCGGGCTCTACATCTATACGCCATACCAACCGAACCAGGCCGCGCTCAACAACCTCTATGGGGTGGGTGACGGATGTTCGTCGTACGGAAACCGCAACTTCTGGCGCACCTTTACGGACTGGTTCGGCAGCACGCTGGGTAGCGGATCCCTTGTTATGGCATCGGGAAACCCGAACGTCTACCTCGTAACGGGACTGACCAAATATCTCATCCCCAATGCAGCGGCGCTCAATGCACTCATGGCGCTTGGCCCGTACCGGACCGTGTCGCAGCAGTATCTTGACAGCCTGACGACAGGGCCGACGACCGTGTCCAACCTGCTGCGTAATCCGAGCACCGGTGATGTCTTCTTCCTCGATGGAACCGGCTCCCTGCATCGTTTCGCGTCGTGCGACCTCATGAGCCAGCTAGGGTTCTCGTGCGCGAATGCGGTCAACCTCGAGTTGTGGCAGCTCCAGAAGTTCCCGGTCAGCGGTGCCATCGCGCCGTTCATCAAGTCGGCCGCTTCGCCGACGGTCTACTACCTCGACCAGGGTGCCAAGCGGCCGATCGCCGCCTGGTCGACCGTGCAGTCGCTCTATGGCGGTGCAGATCCCTACATCGTGACGGTATCGGACGCCACGTTCCAGCAGTACCCGGTCGGCAATCCGATGCTCGGCGTCGCGACGCTCGTGAAATCGGCCTCGAGCCCGCAGATCTACATGATCGATGGCCTGTCCTCCAAGATCCCCGTGAGCTCATTCGCTACAGCGAGTGAGCTCGGCGTTAACGGATGGTCGGTGCAGGCTGACGCCACTCTCAATGCGTACACGACGGCCTCGTCGCCACTGTCGATTACGCTCACGTGTGGGACGACCAGTTACGTGGGCGCGAGCGGCAGTTTGACGGCGATCGCGAACCCAGGCATTTCCGGCCTCCCGGTTACGACGGTGAGCCAGATCACCTGTGACGCACTTCCGCACACTGGCCAGGCGATCTCGGGTGGCCTCTTCGTCAAAATCGCTTCGTCCCCGTCCGTTTACTACATCACGAGCGGCACCTCACGGTTGGTGGACTCGTGGTCTATCGTCGCGGCCCTTAACGGTCAACAGGCACCGACGATTGTCACGCTGAGCCAGGCAACGTTCAATGCGATTCCCAGCGGGCGGCCTCTCCTTGGTCCGGCCACCCTCGTCAAGTCCCCAACCTCACCGCAGATTTACATGATCGACGGACTCGGTCGAAAGGTTCCGGTTGGGTCATTCGCCATCTCGAGCGAACTGGGCATTAACGGATATTCGGTGGTCTCGAACGCTGATCTGCTTGGCAGCTATGTTTCGACACCTGACCAGCTGAAGTTGGCCGTCCAGTGTGGTTCGCAGTACTACCTGGGCGCCCAGGGACAGTTGTGGAAGCTCAACTCTGCGAATGGCTTTGGGCTCGCTACGACGACCCTTGACCCGATCACCTGCGCTGCGCTGCCTCAATCCTCGGTGGCCACGGGCGCGGCGTTCTTTGTCAAGGCACCAGACGACCCGATGGTCTATGTCCTGGCGTCCGGGCAGAAGAAGCCGATCGCGTCATGGGCGCAGGCTGTTAGTCTGAACGGCGGCACGTCGCCGGTGATCACCACAGTCAATGCGTATCCGCTCTCGACGATCCCGACCGGGCCTGCCGCGTAGCTAAACCCCGTCTGCGTGACGCAACCTTGAGGAACCAGGCTTGAAATATCTTTGGCGCGTCTCGGCGATCGTTGCCGCAGGCGTCCTCCATGTACTCTTCCAGGCGGGAATTCTCTTCGCCCGCAGTGACTTCTCATGGAATTCGTTTAGGTCATACTTTGCGGGCGATCAGCTCTCCTATATGTCAATGGTGGTGAACACCTACAACGGTCAGCTGTCCAATTTCGAGCCGTTCACTGAAACCGGTGTCAACAACTACCCGCACCTGTATTACGTACTCCTGGGCCTTGGGGCGCGGGTGCTTGGAATTGAACCCTTGCAGGCCTGGTCGGCAGGAGGACTGCTCGTGCAGTTCCTGCTGGTGTGCTTCCTCGCGACCGTTCTCGTAGTGGTGGGAGGGCGTGCATGGCTCGCGCTTCTGGCGCCGCTCCCCTTCATCCTCGGGACGTTCTCGTTTCTACTCGCTGCAAACGCGTGGTTCACGGGGCTGGCATCGCATGCGGTCCTGTGGGGCGCGTTCGGCACGATGTTCACGCTCAATGGTGAAGTCTTCTCGCTGTGTCTGGGCGGAGCGGCACTCCTTCTGCTTGTCCTCGCGTGGTCGTGGGCTAAGCGCCCATGGGTGAGGATCGTCCTCGCATCGGTCGCAAGCCTGATGATCGGTATTACTGCGAACGTGCAGACGTACTCGTTCTTGATCGTCGTTTTCGTTGCGGTATACGTGGTGGGTGCATACGGGATTGTGACGGCACGCCGGAGGTGGTGGCTAGCGCTCGTGTCACTGGCTTTGGTCGGCGTGCTGTTCATAGTTGGCCCGCTGATCGCTCACGATGCGGGGCCCTTGGCCACATTGTTTCTGGGTCTCGTGCCGGCCTTCCCCGGGCTCATCGTGGTTGCGATCCGTTCGCGTGGACTGCTCGTGCTCTTCATCGGGCTGTCTGTGCTCGCAGCCGCGCCTCAAGTGGTCGGAACGGCCCTCGGGATCGTCAATCACGACCCCTTCCTGACGTATCGCGTTGTCTCATCCAATCAACTTGGCGTTGGCTTCAGCGGGATCCTCGGCTCGTTGGCCCTTCTGCTTCCTCTGCTCGGGATCCTCGCTGCCGGAATTTGGCGACGCTCTGCGCTCTGGGTCGCCTACCCGGTGGGCGTATTGGCATCGTGGGTAATCGTGTCCTCGAACGATATTTGGGGCGCCAACCAGGAGCCGTATCGCTTCTGGCTCGACACATTCGTAATGGTTTGTATGACGATCCTCCCGTTTGCGGTGATGGTTGTCCGCTCGCTGCTCGCAGGGCCGTCGGCTGAGGTCGAGGAGTCTCCGATCGCCGGCGCCACGGCTGATGTTGCTTCCGGGAGCACCGCGGCGGGGGTTGGGCGGCCTCGTCGGCGACGCCTGGTCGTCTTGTCAGTACTCGGGCT
>JAUZGC010000281.1 GCA_030840105.1 Microbacteriaceae bacterium | reverse complement strand
AGGATCGCGCGCGCGCCGAGCTCGTAGAGCTTGTCCATGACCTGGTTGGTATCCGCACGCGGGACCATCACCCGCACGGCGACCCAGTCGCTGTCGCGGAGCGGCGAAACCGTCGGCGATTCAAGCCCAGGTGTAATGGCCGATGCCGCCTCGAGCAGTGCAAGCGGGAGGTCGTAGTCCATCAGCACGTACTGGCGTGCGACGAGTACGCCCTGCAGGCGCCGGTGCAGGGTGGTGATGCCAGGGAGATCGGATGTCGCGCTAATCAGCACCGCGGCCGACTCCAGGATCACGGGACCGAAGATTTCAAGGCCCTGGGCACGCAGGGTCGCGCCGGTGGAAACCACGTCGGCCACGGCATCCGCAACCCCGAGGCGCACGGCGGATTCGACGGCGCCGTCCAGACGCACGAGCTCCGCGCTGACACCCGCCCTGGCCAGGAAGTCGCCGACGAGTCCCGGGTAGCTCGTGGCCACCCTGACCCCGGCGAGGTCTTCGAGCGCAGTGAAGCGGCCCTGTGCGCCGGCGAAGCGGAAGGTCGACTCGCCGAAGTCGAGGCTCGCGATCTCGACGGCGCTCGAGCCGGAGTCGAGCAGCAGGTCGCGCCCGGTGATCCCGACATCGAGCGCGCCTGAGCCGACGTAGGTCGCGATGTCACGCGGGCGCAGGTAGAAGAACTCGACGTCGTTGCGGGGGTCGGCGGCGTTGAGGGCGCGGGGGTCGCGGCGCCCGGCGTATCCGGCCTCGGAAAGCATTTCGGCCGCTGTCTCCGACAGGGAGCCCTTGTTGGGCACGGCAATTCTCAGCATGATGTGTCTCTCAGGTCGTGTGGGGTTGTCGAAGGGCGAGAACTCACAGATGTCGGTAGACATCCGCGGGCGTCAGCCCCTTGGCGACCATGAGCACCTGCAGGTGGTAGAGCAACTGGGAGATCTCCTCGGCCGTCTCGACGTCCGACTGGTACTCGGCCGCCATCCACACTTCCGCG
Organism: Microbacteriaceae bacterium; assembly: GCA_030840105.1. Classification (GTDB taxonomy): domain Bacteria; phylum Actinomycetota; class Actinomycetes; order Actinomycetales; family Microbacteriaceae; genus JAUZGC01. The sequence goes on along the minus strand of JAUZGC010000281.1, from coordinate 15,002 downwards.
GCCTCTTCGACGATCTTCTTGCCGATCGCGTGCACGCCGGCGTCGAGCTCCGCGACGGTTCCGGAGCCCTCAGGGCGCGTGACGGCCTTGTCGCTCAGTTCAGCGAACAGTTGGTCGAAGGTTTTCACGTGTCAAGCGTACCGGGCAAGCGGTCAGTGAATGTGCCGGGCGGCCGTCTCGCGCAGGAGCCGGATCGCAGCCGCCGGGTCCTCGGCCTTGAACACGCTCGAACCGGCCACGAAGGTGTTCGCTCCGGCTTCGGCCGCGGTCACGATGGTCTCTTCGGTGATGCCACCGTCGACTTGCAGCCAGACGTCGAGTCCGGATGCCTTCACCGCCTCGTGCAACCGGCGCAGCTTGGGCATCGTCTCGGTGATAAAGGACTGCCCGCCGAAGCCCGGCTCAACGGTCATCACGAGCACCTGATCGAACTCGGGAAGCAGGTCGAGATACGAGTCGACCCCTGTACCCGGTTTGAGTGCGATTCCGGCGCGGGCGCCCATCGAGCGCAGCGTGCGGGCGAGGGTGACTGGCTCGCCGGCCGCCTCGGCGTGGAAGGTCACCGAGAATGCGCCGAGTTCCGCGTACGCCGGCGCCCAACGGTCCGGATCCGCGATCATGAGATGGACGTCGAGCGGAACGGGCGAGACGGCCTGGATGCGCTCGACCATCTGCGGGCCGAACGTGAGGTTGGGCACGAAGTGGTTGTCCATGACGTCGACGTGCACGAGGTCGGCGGTCCCGATGCGCCCCAACTCCCGCTCCATGTTGACGAAGTCGGCGGCGAGAATGCTCGGATTGATCCTTGCGGGCATGCCCATCAGCCTAGCGATCCGCTCGGGCCGTCTTGGTCACGAGCGCGATGAACATCGCGTCCGTGCCGTGCCGGTGGGGCCAGAGCTGTGCCTGTGTCGGGTCACCCGCGAGATCCAGAGGGTTTTCACTCGCCCCCTGGAGAACGGATGCGGTTTCGAGCGGCTCAAGCACGTTCGGCCAGCGCTTCAGCGCATCCTGAACCGCGAGGCGGGACTCGGCGAGGTGCGGTGAGCAGGTGACATACGCGAGGATGCCGCCGGGCTTGAGCGCGCGCACGGCCGCGTCGAACAGGGCGGCCTGCAGCCTGCCCAGCTCGGCGACGTCACGCGGGACCTTGCGCCAGCGCGCTTCGGGGCGACGTCGTAGCGCACCCAGCCCGGTGCACGGGGCATCGAGCAAAATGCGGTCGAAGCTCTCGGCCTGGTCCTCGTCGATGCTCGTGCCGTCGCGTTGCCATACGTCGACTGCGCCGGGGACGCCCGCAAGGGCTCGGCGAACGAGCTCGGCGCGCGCGGGAACCAGCTCGTTGGCGACGAGGGTCGCTCCGCCGAGTCTGGCTTCCGCCGCGAGAAGCGCGGCCTTGCCACCTGGCCCCGCGCAGAGGTCGAGCCAGCGTTCGCCGGGCTCGACCGGACGAGCCCGGCTAAGCGCGAGCGCCGCGAGCTGGGAGCCTTCATCCTGCACACGAATAGTTCCGTGGTGTTTCTCCACGAGACGTTGCGGGTCCCCGCCGCCCAGCACGAAGCCCGTAGGCGAGTAGTGGTTGACCTCGGAACCCGTGGGAGGTTCCCCGAGGCCGGGTAGCGCGACCAGGTTGACGCGGGGCGCTGCATTGTCGGCCTGCAGGAGCTCCTCGAGCTCGGACTGGCGCCCTTCGGCGGCGAGGGCCTGACGGAAGGCACGAACGATCCACACGGGGTGCGAGAAGATCGCGGCAAGCTTGTCGTCGTCGCCCGCCGCGTCCGCGAGCACGCGGTCGTGCCACTCGGTCACGGTGTGACGTGTGATCTCACGAAGGACGCCGTTGCAGAATCCCGTGGCCGAGCGCGAGCCGACCGTGCGGGCAAGAGCGACCGACTCGTTGACGGCCGCGTGCGGGGCGACGCGGGTGGAGAGCAGCTGATGCGTCCCGAGCCGCAGGACGTCGAGGATCGGCGCGTCGATGGCGTCGACCGCGCGCCCGGATGCGAGGGCGATCACCCGGTCGTAGTAGCCCTGCATGCGCAACGTCCCGTACGTGAGCTCGGTGGCCAGTCCGGCGTCCGCCGACGAGAGCTTGGCTCGCGAGATGCGCGTGGGCAGCAGGAGGTTCGCATAGGCATCCGACTCGCGCACCGCGGCGATCACGTCGAATGCAATGCGGCGGGCCTCCTGTACGTGATTGGAGCGCGCGATGTGATTCGAATGCGCGGTGTGATTCGGGCGTGTGTTCATTCGGCGACCAGTCCCTGTGTCACCGAGAGGCCACGCCACCAGTCCGCGGCGGGCATCGCACGTTTGCCGGCGGGCTGTACGGTCACCAGCTCGAGCGGATGGGTCGCGGTACCGACGAGGACGCGCCCGCCATCCAGCGCGAGCCTCCCGGGTTCGAGCGGTGCGGCGTCGGGTGCGAGCGCCGCCTCATGGATCTTAAGCCGCGCGTCGCCGACGACCGTGAAGGCGCCGGGCTCCGGCGTGACGGCGCGGAGGCGGCTGTACGCCGTGTTGGCGGGCGCGGAAAAATCGATCCTGGCATCCTCGAGGGTGAGCTTGGGCGCGAGGATCACCTCGCCGCGCTGGGGAGCGGAGGTGGCGGTGCCCGCCGCGAGTTTGTCGACAACGGATGCGAGCAGGTCGGCTCCGTCCACGGCGAGGGCATCGAGCAGGTTCCCAGAGGTCTCATCCGTGCCGATCGGGCGCGTGATCGAACCGAAGACGTCACCGGCATCCAGCTCGGCAACCAGCTGGAACACCGCGGCCCCCGTTTCCGGGTCGCCGGCCATGATCGCGCGCTGGACGGGAGCCGCACCGCGCCAGCGTGGCAGGAGGGAGAAATGCAGGTTGATCCAGCCGAGCCGCGGGGTGGAAAGCAGAGGTTCGCGCAGGAGGCCGCCGTATGCCACGATGACGCCAAGGTCAGGGCCGAGTGCGGCGACCTGCGCAGTCGCCTCATCGTCAAGCCGGTTGGCCTTGATGGTCGGGATGCCCGCGGCTTCGGCGAATGCGGCGACCGGCGACGGGGTCAGCACGCGCTTGCGCCCGATCTCCGCATCCCGGCGCGTGAGGACGGCGGTGATCTCATGTTCGCCGGCCGCCAGCCGCGCAAGACTCGGAACAGCGACGGACGGTGTGCCGGCAAAGACGAGTCTCATCCGGCCAACGCCGGGGGTCGTGCGGTCATCAGAGGATCTCCGGGTCATCGAAACGTACTTTGAGTGTAGGCGCAGGGCGGTAGCCGCCCTTGCCAGCAGGCACTCGCCGCCGACTCGTCGCATTGCGGATGACGGCCGCACGCAGCGTCTCGGCGACGGCAGCGCCGTGTGCATAGTCGAACCGCAGGATCGTGCGCACAAGGCCGTCCGGCAACGGGGCGGGGCCGAGCGCGTCTACGAGGTTCCCCGGCGGAATCTCGCCGACAGCTGCGGCGACGGCCTCGGTCGCCCCGGTCACCGACGCGAGCCGAACTGCAGGCGGGAAGCGCAGTTCCCTGCGGTCGGCGAGCTCTCGCCGTGCGTACGCGGCATGCTGCCACGTCGCAAGCGTCTGGGCGAGGGATCCACTGACTCCGACGAGCATGGTCGGCGCACCCGGTGCGGCGAGCACGACCGCGTTCGACCACCAGCGCAGGCAGTCATCCGCGACACGCAGGGTCTCCCGTGCCAGCATCCGCTCACCGTCGAGCAGGAGGATCGCGCGGTATCCACCGGCCGCAATCGGTTCCGCACCCCGCGTGGCGACGATGAGAGCCGGTTCCGCGCTCACCGTAAGCAGCGGATGCTCGCCATCGGCGACGATGACGCGCACCCCAGGAAATGCGCGGCCCAGTTCCTCTGCCGTGCGCCCAGCGCCGATGCTCACGAGCCTGAAGCGTGTGTGTTCGCAGTTGTCGCACACCCAGTCGGCGGCGAGTGCACCGCACCAGCCGCAGGACGGCGTGGCTGTCGCCGTGGCGAGGCCCAGCGGCCCCTCGCACCGATTGCACCGCGCCGCTTGCTTACAGTTCTGGCAGGCCAACACGGGCGCATAGCCGGGCCGCGCGACCTGAACGAGCACGGGTCCGTGCTCGAGTGCCGCGCTCGCTTCGCGCCATGCCGTCGACGGAATACGAGCGGCCTGGGCGAAGCCACTGGTCGGTGCCTGCTGAGCGGTCGCGATGATCCGTGGCCCGATCGCGCGTGCCTGCGCGACATCGTGCAGCCAGCCGACCTCGACCAGTCGCTGCACCTCGACGCTGCGGGTGTGGCCGGCGAAGATGAGCGCTCCGCCCTGCTGCTCCTGGCGCACCAGCGCGGCATCCCTCGCATGCACGTATGGACTGAGTGGCTCAGAGTGCAGCGGATCGCCGTCATCCCACACCGCGATGAGACCGAGCCTCTCGGCCGGAGCATAGATCGCCGACCGGTTGCCCAGGACGATGCGCGGCACAGTCAGGCACTCAAGAAAGGCTCGGTAGCGTTCCGGATTCGACTGCCGGGCGTCCACCCGCGCGACGGCGTGCGCAGGTGCACACACCGCGAGTGCGGCAGCGAGCTGCTCCTGGTCGCGGTAATCCGGCACCACGAGGATGGCGGTGCGCCCGCCCGCCCAGCACCGAGCGGCCGCTTGCGCGAGGGTGATCGCCCACTCGCCGACCCACACGCCGCCCGGCAGCTCGGCCAGTCGCGGGATCGCCTGCAGGGCGAGCCGCTCACCTCCGTCGATGGCTGCCTCGATACGCCCATCCGGGTATCCGCGGATCGCGGCGGGCTCGAACGCGGCGGGCGTCTCCCCCGGACCAGGCTCACCAGGTGCTGCACTCATCGTTTCCTCGCGCGCGGCAAGCCAGGCTTTCTCCACGCGCACCGCCCGAGGCGGCACCGCCAGGCGCACGACGTCGTTCGCCGTTCCCGCGCTGCGGTCGGCGACGCGACGCGCAAGCGCCCACACCTCCGGAGCCAATACCGGGACCGGAGAGGTGACGGAGTCGATGTCGCTGAGCGCACCCTCGTAGTCGTCGCCGTCAGCGAATTCGATCAGGTACCCGTCGGCGATCCGCCCGGCGGAGCGGAACGGAACCTTGACCCGAACGCCAGGCTGCGCATGCTCGAGCAAGCCGTGCGGAATCCGGTAGTCGAAGAGGTGGTCGAGCTGCGGGAGCGCGGAGTCGAGCAGCACGCGCGCGACCCGGCCCCCTGCGTTCACGGCTAGATGCCTGCTGCGGAGCGCAGGTCCTCGACCTTATCGACGCGTTCCCAGGTGAAATCGGGAAGCTCACGACCGAAGTGGCCGTAGGTCGCGGTCTGGGCGTAGATGGGCCGGAGCAGGTCGAGCTCGTTGATGATCGCGGCGGGCCTCAGGTCGAACACGTCGCGGATTGCGGCGATGATGCGGTCGTCGGGGATCGTGCCGGTGCCGAACGTCTCAACATACAGTCCAACGGGCGCAGCCTTGCCGATCGCGTACGCGACCTGCACCTCCAGGCGCTCCGCGAAGCCGGCGGCGACAGCGTTCTTGGCCACCCAACGCATGGCGTATGCGGCCGAACGGTCGACCTTCGACGGGTCCTTGCCGCTGAAGGCGCCTCCGCCGTGGCGGCTTGCCCCACCGTAGGTGTCGACGATGATCTTGCGTCCGGTCAGACCGGCGTCGCCCATCGGACCACCGATCTCGAAGCGACCGGTCGGGTTGATGAGCGTGCGAACACGCGAAGCGTCGAGGCCGCTCGAGTGCAGCACGGGCACGATGACCTCTTCGATGACCTCGGCCTGGAGCGTCTCCAGATCTACGGCTGGGGAGTGCTGGGTCGACAGCACGACGGTTTCGACCGAGCGCGGCACGATCCCGTCGTAGCCGACCGTCACCTGGGTCTTGCCGTCCGGTCGCAGGTAGTCGAGAATTCCCGTCTTTCTAACCTCGGCCAGGCGCTCCGACAGGCGATGCGCGAGCCAGATCGGCAGCGGCATCAGCTGCGGCGTCTCGGTCGTCGCGTAGCCGAACATGATGCCCTGGTCGCCAGCACCCTGCCGGTCGAGGGCGTCGCCGCTCTGCTCGGCTCGCGCCTCGAGCGCGTTATTCACTCCCTGGGCGATATCGGGCGACTGGGAGCCGATCGATACGGAAACGCCGCAGGAACGACCGTCGAAGCTCACCTCGGACGAGTCGTAGCCGATCTCGACGATGCGGTCACGCACGATCGTGGGGATGTCGACATAGCCGCTCGTCGAAACCTCACCGGCGACGTGCACGAGCCCCGTCGTGACGAGTGTCTCGACCGCAACGCGGCTGTTCGGGTCGACGGTCAGCAGCGCGTCAAGGATGCTGTCGGAGATCTGGTCGCAGATCTTGTCTGGGTGGCCTTCCGTGACGGACTCGGAGGTAAAGAGGCGCAGTTCAGTCACAGCAATCCTTGGTTGGTGCCAGTCACGGCTTTTCTTAGCGTGAGGCGATGACGTCGAGAATACGATTGGCCACCGACAGCTTGCTGCCGAAGGCCTCCATCACTATATCCCCGCCGCTTTGGAGCATGACGACCTCGTTACGTTCGGCGGCAAAGCCTTCGCTCCACCCGACATGATTGATCACCAGGTAATCGCAACCCTTGCGCTCGAGCTTCTCGCGGCCGACCTCGATCAAGGCGGAAGGGTCGGCTTCGGTCTCGGCAGCGAAGCCGACGATGACCTGGCCGGCGCGCTTCGACGCGGTGAGCCCCGCGAGGATGTCGGGATTCTGCTCGAGTTCGAGGATGAGTCGCTCGCCGGTCTTCGACTTCTTGATCTTCTCCTCGCGCACCTCGAGCGGGCGATAGTCGGCGACGGCGGCGGCCATGATGACAATGTCGGCGGATGCGGATGCATCCTTCACGGCAGACTCCAGCTGACGTGCGGTCCCCACCTCGAGCACATCGACACCCGCCGGCGGTTCGACGTCAAGGTGGGCAGCCAGGAGCGTGACGGTGGCTCCTCTGGCGAGGGCAGCGTTCGCAATGGCGACTCCCTGACGGCCGCTCGAACGGTTGCCGAGGAAGCGCACGGGGTCGAGAGGTTCGCGCGTGCCGCCCGCGGTGATCAGGATGCGGCATCCCTCAAAGTCCCGACGGACACTGGATGCATCACCCGACGAGGCGTCGGGCGATTGAGTATCGGCCACGCGCCGACCAACGGTGGAGAGCGCAGCCTCCACGATGGCCTGCGGTTCCACCATGCGACCGGGTCCGGAGTCGGTGCCGGTCAGTTGGCCGACCGCAGGGCCCACGATCGTGACGCCTCGTTCGCGCAAGGTGGCGATGTTTGCGACGGTCGCCGGATTGCGCCACATCTCGGTGTGCATCGCCGGGGCAATCACGAGCGGAGCGGTGCTCGCGAGCACGGTGTTGCCGAGCAGGTCGTCCGCGAGCCCGGCGGCAAGCTTCGCGATGGTGTTCGCCGTGGCCGGAGCGATCACAATGAGATCGGCGGATTGGCCGATTGCGACATGGCGCACCTCGGCGACGCCCTCATAGAGGTCCGTGGCCACGGGGTTGCGGCTGATCGCCTCGAGAGTCGGCTTTCCGACGAACCTCAGCGCGGCATCAGTCGCAACCACATGTACCGAATGACCTTCAAGCACGAGGGCGCGAATGACACCCACGGCCTTATACGCAGCGATTCCGCCGGTTACGCCGACAACAATCGTCAGTCGTGTACTCACGCCAGTTCCGATGGCGTCTGAACCTACTCGACGATCGGCTTGATGACGAGCTTGTCCTCGTTGATCTCGTGCAGAGCGACCGAGAGGGGCTTGTCATCGATGGTCGAGTCGACGAGAGGACCGACGTTGTCGAACAGGCTGCCTTCATGCAGGTCTGCGTAGTAGTCGTTGATCTGGCGAGCACGCTTGGAGGCGAAGATCACAAGGGCGTACTTGGATTCCACCTTCGCGAGAACGTCGTCGATCGGCGGGTCGATAATGCCCTTGAGGTTCGTGGCCATGCGGTCGTGTGCTCCTAGATAGAAGGGGGAATCGGGGCGTCGAAAGGCGACGCAGTGGGTGCTACGGGCGCTTGGGCGCCGTGCGGATCTGCATCAAGTCTACGACCTCGCGGGCGGCGTCGGCCACGTTGCTGTTGATGACGCGGTAGTCGAACTCGTCCTGGGCGGCCAATTCGACCTTCGCGGTGGCAAGTCGACGCTGCTGCTCGGCCGAATCTTCCGTGCCCCGACCGATCAATCGTCGGACCAGTTCATCCCAGGTGGGAGGCAGCAGGAAGATGAGCCGTGCCTCCGGCATGGCCTCTCGTACGCTGCGTGCGCCCTGGAGGTCGATCTCCAATAGCACGCTCCGGCCGTGACTGAGCGCTTCCTCAATAGGCCTGCGCGGGGTTCCGTAGCGATGGGCATTGTGCACGGTCGCCCACTCCAGCAACTGGCCTTCCGCGATCATCCGATCGAATTCTTCGTCGGAGACGAAGTAGTAGTTGACGCCGTCGACTTCGCCGGGGCGAGGCGCACGCGTCGTCGCCGAGACGGAGAGCAGGACGTCCGGATAGTGCTCACGGATGTAAGTCGAGACCGTCCCCTTGCCGACCGCGGTCGGACCAGCGAGCACGACGAGCCGGGTCTTCCGACGTCCGTGGTGGGCGGCCTCGCGCTCGGCCAGGTAGTCGCGAAGACGCCGGCGCTGGTGCTTGCCGAGGCCGCCGAGGCGCTTGGCGGGCGAGATGCCGAGGATTTCGAGCGCATCGCGCATCTTGGTGGTGCCGATCGCGGGCATGCTCAGCAACAGTTCGGTGACACGTAAGCGACCTTCCACGCCAGCCGGCTCCGCGGTGGCCGCATCGAGCACGGACAAGGCGGATCGCTCCCATGCCGTCACCGCGGCCTTGATTGCCGCTCGGGCGCGTCGGGCGGCGATTGCCGCGCGCGAGGCGGCGACCCTGTCGACCTCAGGCGGGGTGGGGCGGCTCGTCGCCTCAGCCAATCGCGTCCCTCACTTCGGCTGCGCGACGCTCGATCGCTGCGACGATGCCGGATGGGCCGGCGGTAAGCACGCCCCTCGACTCGCTCACGATGGTCGCATCGGTCAGGCTGCCAAAGATCCGCCGCGCGTCGGCGAGCCGAGCGCCCTGGTGACCGAACCCGGGCGCGAGCACAGGCATTGCGCTCGCTCCCGCCGGTGTTGTCGTGTCGATGCCGAACGCCGCGAGATCGAGTGTCGCGCCCAGGACGACCCCGATCGACCCGATTGTGCGGGGATCCTGCTTCGCGTTGAAGGACTTCACGTCATCGATAATGACACGGGCGACTGTTCGTTCGTTAGCAATTGCCTGCTGGATCACCGCTGCTTCCGGGTTCGACGTTGCGGCAAGAACGAACAGCCCCTTGCCTGAGTTTTCGGCGAGCCGCATGGTCGCAGCGATCGAACCGACGCCTTGGAATGCCGAGATCGTCATGGCATCCGATTCGAGCGGCGAGCCTGCACCGAGCCACGCCTCCCCATACGCCTCGACGCTCGTTCCGATGTCGCCGCGCTTGGCGTCGGCGATCAGGAGCAGCCCAGCCGAGCGCGCGGTCTGGATGACCTGCTCCAGGGCAGCAAAGCCTTCCGCACCGAAGCGCTCGAAGAACGCGACCTGCGGTTTGACGATGCCCACGCGGCTCGCCGCGGCATCCACCACGCGAAGTCCGAACTCGCGCGCGCCTGCGGCGGTCTGCGGGAGGCCCCATTCAGCCAGCAGGTGAGCGTGCGGGTCGATTCCGACACACAGCCGGCCGTACGCGGTGAACGCCGTGACGAGCCGATCGCCGAACCCGGCCGGATGCGTGTCCGTCACAGGCGTGCGGCCCGATCCAGTGCGTATTCCTGCAGCGATCGCACATCGAAGCCCTCGCGGATGGCGTCGATGGACGCCACGGCGGCACTGAGCTCCGCGATCGTGGTGAACAGGGGTTTATCCCCCGCCACCGCGGCCGCCCGGATCTCGTAGCCGTCGGCACGCGCCGAGCGTCCACTCGGTGTGTTGATGACGATGTCGACCTCGTTGCGGTTGATCAGGTCGACGATGGACGGCTCATCGCCCTCTGGAGCGTCGCTGAACTTGCGGACGATGCGCGCGGCGATCCCGTTGCGGTTCAGCACCTCAGCGGTGCCCTCCGTCGCGAGGATCTCGAACCCGAGCTGCTGCAGTCGCAGGACGGGCAGCACGATCGAGCGCTTGTCGCGGTCGGAGACCGAGACGAACACCGTGCCATCCAGCGGCATGCCACCATAGGCGGCGGACTGGCTCTTCGCGAACGCGCGAGGGAAATCCTTGTCGATGCCCATGACCTCCCCCGTCGAGCGCATCTCGGGGCCGAGCACGGAGTCGACGACGTTGCCTTCCCTGGTACGGAACCGCTTGAACGGCAGCACCGCCTCCTTGACGGCCACGGGTGAATCCATCGGGATCCTGGAACCGTCAACCTCGGGGAGCAGTCCGCTGAGCTTGAGCTCGGCGATGGTCTCGCCCACCATGATGCGCGACGCGGCCTTGGCGAGCGGGATGCCGAGGGCCTTCGACACGAAGGGGACGGTGCGGGATGCGCGCGGGTTGGCCTCGAGCACATACAGCACGCCAGCGCCGATCGCGAACTGCACGTTCAGCAACCCGAGCACGCCGATGCCCTCTGCGATCTTCCTGGTCGCGTCACGCACCCGGTCGATCTCGTGGCGGCCAAGGGTCACGGGCGGCAGCGTGCAGCTCGAGTCACCGGAGTGGATGCCGGCCTCCTCGATGTGCTCCATGACGCCGCCGATGTAAAGCTCGGTGCCGTCGTAGAGCGCATCGACGTCGATCTCGATGGCGTCGTCCAGGAACCTGTCGACGAGCAGCGGATGCGACGGACCAACGATGCCCTGGTCGGCGATGCGCTCGAAGTAGTCGGCGAGGGACGCACTGTCGTAGACGATCTCCATGCCCCGGCCACCAAGCACGTAGCTCGGGCGGACGAGTACCGGGTAGCCGATCTCCTCTGCAACGGTTACGGCGCCTGGATAGTCGAAGGCCGTGCCGTTGCGCGGCGCGAGCAGGCCAGCCGTCTCGAGGATCTCGGCGAACAGGCCGCGCTCCTCAGCGAGGTCGATCGCCTCCGGGGTCGTGCCCAGGATCGGGATGCCCGCGGCTTTGAGTCCCTTGGCGAGTCCGAGAGCGGTCTGGCCGCCAAGCTGTACGACGACGCCGACGAGTTCGCCGCTCTGGCTCTCGGCATCGATCACCTCGAGCACATCCTCGAGCGTGAGCGGCTCGAAGTAGAGCCGGTCGCTCGTGTCGTAATCCGTCGAGACCGTCTCGGGGTTGCAGTTGATCATGATGGTCTCGAACCCGGCGTCGTGCAGCGCGAACGACGCGTGCACGCAGGAATAGTCGAATTCGACACCCTGGCCGATGCGGTTCGGGCCGGAACCGAGGATGACGACCTTGCGCTTGTCGCTCGGCGCCACCTCGGTCTCCCGGTCGTAGCTCGAGTAGTGGTACGGCGTGAGCGCCGGGAACTCCCCTGCACACGTGTCGACGGTCTTGTAGACCGGCCGCACGCCGAGGATGTGCCGAATCTCGCGCACATCATGCTCGCCGAAGCCGCGCAACTGGCCGATCTGGGCATCCGAGAAGCCGTGGTCTTTCGCGTAGCGCAGTGTCTCCGTGTCGAGCATTGCCGCGGCAGCGACGTGGTCGGCGACCTCATTGATGAGCACGATCTGGTCGATGAACCACGGGTCGATCTTGGTGGCCTCGAAGACCTGCGCGATGCTCGCTCCCTTGCGCAGGGCCTGTTGCACGGTGACGATACGGCCATCCGTCGGAGTCGTGATCTCCTCGAGCAGCTCCTCGACGGAGCGGCTCTCCGGCCCCCAGTGGAAGGATGATCCGCGCTTCTCGAGCGAGCGAAGCGCCTTCTGCAGCGCGGTCGCGTAGTTGCGGCCGATCGCCATGGCCTCGCCGACCGACTTCATGGTCGTGGTGAGCCTCGGATCGGCCGCAGGGAACTTCTCGAACGCGAACCGCGGGACCTTGACGACCACATAGTCGAGTGTCGGCTCGAAGCTCGCCGGCGTGACCTTGGTGATGTCGTTCGGGATCTCGTCCAGGCGGTAGCCGATGGCGAGCTTGGCGGCGATCTTCGCGATCGGGAAGCCCGTTGCCTTGCTCGCGAGCGCGGATGACCGCGAAACCCGGGGGTTCATCTCGATCACGATGACGCGCCCATCGGCCGGGTCGACCGCGAACTGGATGTTGCAGCCACCGGTGTCGACGCCCACCGCGCGGATGATGTCGATGCCGATGTCGCGAAGCTTCTGGTACTCGCGGTCGGTCAGCGTGAGTGCCGGCGCAACCGTGATCGAGTCGCCCGTGTGCACGCCGACCGGGTCGACGTTCTCGATCGAGCAGACGACGACCGTGTTGTCGGCCGTGTCACGCATGAGCTCGAGCTCGTACTCCTTCCAGCCGAGGATGGACTCCTCGAGCAGGACCTCGCTCGTCGGGCTCTGGTGGATGCCGTCACCGACGATGCGGCGCAGCTCGGCTTCGGTGTACGCGAAACCGGAGCCGAGACCGCCCATCGTGAACGACGGACGCACGACAAGCGGGTAGCCGAGGTCCTCGGCGAAGCCCACGGCTTCCTCGACCGAGTGCGCGATGTGTGACCTGGCGACTTCGGCACCCGCCGCGATCACGAGGTCCTTGAAGATCTGGCGATCTTCGCCCTTCTGGATGGCCTCGAACTTTGCGCCGATGAGCTCAACGTTGTACTTCTCAAGAATCCCGTGCTCGTGCAGCTGGATGGCCGCGTTGAGCGCGGTCTGGCCGCCCAGGGTCGGCAGGATCGCATCCGGCCGCTCCTTGGCGATGATGGTCTCGATGACCTCCCAGGTGATCGGCTCGACGTACGTCGCGTCAGCGAAGTCCGGGTCGGTCATGATCGTGGCCGGGTTCGAGTTCACCAGGATGACGCGCACGCCTTCCTCGCGCAGCACGCGACAGGCCTGGGTTCCCGAGTAGTCGAACTCGACGGCCTGGCCGATGACGATCGGGCCTGAGCCGATGACGAGAACGCTCTGAATGTCTTCCCTGCGTGGCATTACTCGGCGGCTCCTTGATTGGTGCCCGTCCCTGCGGCCGCGATAACCATGTCGCGGAAGCGGTCGAACAGGTAGTTGGCATCGTGCGGCCCCGCGGCCGCCTCGGGGTGGTACTGCACGCTGAACGCGTTCAGGTCGAGGCAGTTCAGGCCCTCGACCACGTTGTCATTGAGGCTGAAGTGGCTCACCTCGACGCGACCGAAGCCGGCCGGCGATTCGAGAATGCCTTCGATGGGCGCATCCACCGCAAATCCGTGGTTCTGCGAGGTGATCTCGACGCGGCCTGTCGACTTGTCGAGCACCGGCTGGTTGATGCCCCGGTGCCCGAACGGCAGCTTGTACGTGCCGAATCCCAGCGCGCGACCAAGCAGCTGGTTGCCGAAGCAGATCCCGAAGTACGGGATGCCCGCGCGCAGCACCTCCTGCAGGAGTTCGACGTGGCGATCGGATGCGCTGGGGTCGCCAGGGCCGTTCGAGAAGAAGAGCGCATCCGGCGCAAGCTCGAGGATCGCCCCGGCGCTGACCATCTGAGGCAGCACGTGCACTTCGAAGCCACGCGCGGCAAGATAATTGAGCGTCGACGTCTTGACGCCGAGGTCGAGCACCGCGACCGACCCGATCCGCTCGCCGACCGGCGGAACCGTGAACGGCTCGATCGTCGACACTTCGGCGGAGAGGTTGCGACCGGACATCTCCGCACCGCTGCGCACGAGATCAAGCTGCTCGTTATCGGAGAGTTCGAAGTCCTCGCCGGAGAAGATGCCGGCGCGCATGGCACCGGCCGAACGGATGTGCCGTGTCACCGCGCGGGTGTCGATACCGCTGATCCCGACAATCCCTCCCTCGACGAGATCGTCGTCGAGGCTGCGCTGGGCGCGGAAGTTCGAAACGACACGGGACGGTTCGCGCACGACGTAGCCTGCCACCCAAATCTGGCGGGACTCCATGTCCTCGTCGTTCGTGCCCGTGTTGCCGATGTGCGGCGCCGTCATAAGCACGATCTGCCCCGCGTACGACGGATCCGTCAACGTCTCCTGGTACCCGGTCATGCCGGTCGAGAAGACCGCCTCGCCCAGGGTGCGGCCGACGGCGCCGTATGCGCGCCCCGGGTGCCGTGTGCCATCCTCAAGGACGAGCACGGCTGGCTCGAAAGTGGCCACGCTACACCTCACTTTCCGTGGTGTTTCCCGCGCCGAATGGCGCCGGTGAAATCTGGTGGATCGCATCGATCAGCCGCGTGCGATCCTCTGGCGCGATCACGCGAAGGTAGCTGTCGACGATGGTTGGGGCGCCGGCGTTGCCGAGCGACCAGGCGAGCAGGACGAGGCCGTCCTTCTCGACCACCCTGTCGATGGTCCAGGTCGCGTTCGCAACCTCCTCGATCGCGCCGGCCGGGATGAAAACGTCGCGCTCACCTGTGATGCGCAGCGTCACGCCTTCCGTCGCAACCGCGACGGAAGCGCGTCCGCGGAAACCAAGGCCCTTGATGGCCAGGCGCTCCAGCGGAGTGCCGTGCGCTGTGGTGGCGACGTAGAACGCATCGATGGTTGCAAGCTCGTCGCCGAGATCTGTCGGCGCGTCATGAGACAGCACAAGCCCAGCGTCCCTGCGCACTCGCCGCCGCCAGCCTGCGACCATCAGAAGCAGCACGAGCACGGCGACCGCTACCACGATGGCTGCTGGCCCGAGCCTATCCACGAACGCTCACCGCCCATTCGGCGGCGTGTGCGGCAACCGTGTCAGCGGCCTGCACGGCACCGTCGAGAAGGGTCGGGTAACCGTTGTGGAAGGTCGCTACGACACGGCCGGGCAGGGTCATCGCCAGGTACGGCGAGTTGATGCCCTTGCCGGTCAGGTCGCCCGTCCCGAATTCGCGAGTCGCGGAAGGGTCGTACAGCGTGAACTGTGCGGCAGCG
>JAUZGC010000277.1 GCA_030840105.1 Microbacteriaceae bacterium | reverse complement strand
CTGGTTGGCTTTCACCAGCGCGCGGAGTCGGCCTTGGGTCTGCAACACGTCGCGGGCTCGGTCGACGAGTTCGGTCAAGGCCCGATCGAGTTCGCCGCGGGGAGCATCGGGGAAGGTGATGGCGTCGTCGTCATCCATGTGCGTCACCTCGACCGCCTGCTCGTGCTCGTCACCGTTGCAAGTGCACCCTGAGCGTGAGTGTACTTCGCCCACCCGAACCGGTAAAGGATGACGGCGCTCGCCCAGTCACCGTGGGACTTTCGGCACTGTGTTCGATGCGTCGATCCGGTCAAGCTGAGGTCATGGAGAGAATTCTTGTCGGGGTCGACGGATCCGTTCCGACCCGAGCGGCGATTCGGTGGAGCGTCGACCGAGCTCGCAAAAGTTCGGCGTCCATCGTCCTGGTGCACGTGCTGGACGACGAGTGGGGCGTCATGGGGTCGCAGCTCGTCGGCGACGAGAACGAGGAGGCACGCGACATCCTCGACGGCGCCGCGGAGTTCGCGCAGGAGCTTGCTCCCCATCTCGACATCACCACTGTGCTCGCCTCGGGCAGTCCGATGTGGGAGCTTGCCCAACTCTCATCGAGGGACACCATGGTCGTGGTCGGAACTCACAAGACGGGGTTCCATTACGGCAGGGCGTTCGGCTCTCGAAGCCTGCAATTGGCATCGCTCGCCGCTGGTCCCATCGCCGTGATCCCCGAGTCCGCCGTGCGGCTCCGACATGGAGTCGTCGTCGGCATCGATGAGACCACCGCCGGTCACCTCGCGCTGGACTTCGCTGCGGACGAAGCCGACCGCAACGGCTCCGAGTTGACTCTGGTTCGGGCATCGGCTGCACAGGTCCCAACGTTCCTCGACGAAGTCGGACGTCGCGACTGGCAGGCGCAGCGCGATGGCGCAGCCCATCGCATCCTGGTCGATGCGGTCGGTCAGGTTCGGGCTGCTCACCCGAATCTCGCCACGCGAAGTCGGGTCATTCGACGCCCACCCGGAGTTGCGCTCATCGACGTCGCCCGTACAGCCGAGTTGATGGTTGTTGGCAGTTCACGCCGATCTGGCCTCGAATCGAACGTTCTCGGAACCGTCGCGTACGACGTGCTGCTGAACATGGTGTGCCCGACGGTGGTCGTGCACGCACTCGTCGGGGAACCGACCCAACTCGAATCTCATCCTGAGCAGAAGGTGGAACACCATGAGCCTGTTGGATAGCATCACTGAGCTCTCAACAGCTGAGTGTTGGGACAAGCTGTCGGCCAACACCCTGGGGCGGCTGGCAACCGCTGCCGGGGGCGAGGTCGACATCTTCCCCGTCAATTACTATGCGGATGGCGCCACAGTCCTTCTGCGAACGGCACCGGGAACGAAACTGCTGGAGTTGTCGATCCACCACGGCGTGGCGTTTGAGGTCGACGGATATACCGACAACGATGCGTGGAGCGTCATCGTCAAGGGCGTCGCTGTCCCGATCGAGAAGCAATCGGAGATCGACGAAGCCGATCGGCAACCCCTCGTCCCCTGGATTCCTACGCTCAAATACCGCTACGTGCGGATCACGCCGTTGTCCGTGACCGGGCGGCATTTCCGTCGGGACCCGGAACCGGAACGGTACTGACCTCGACGACGCCCTCCATTCCAGCGAGAAGCGAAGGATCGGCCTGATGAACACGATTCCCGCCGGGTCGTCTTTCGACACGCGGCCCAGAGACAGGATGAGCCCGCTGGCCATGGTGGCGGTGGTGGTCGGGGTGCTACTTGCCGGGGTCGGCATCGGCGTCTTCAGTAGCCGCTCCGCACCTCTTGTCGGTGTCATCCTTCTTATTGTCGGGCTGGCGCTCATCATTGTCGGAGCCGCGGGACTCGGCCGGAACCTACAGCCGTGGATGCCCCTCGAACCGGGCTGGGCGGTCGACTCTTCGACGTACCCATCCAAACTCGAGGGCCAGTTGGATCCGGCGCTCTCGCGGTGGGTGTGGCTCGTCAAGTGGCTCCTCACCATCCCCCACTACATCGTGCTCGCCATCCTGTGGGTGGCATTCCTCGTGGTGACCGTCGCCGCCGGATTCGTGATCCTCTTTACCGGGCGCTACCCGAAGGCGCTCTTCCAGTTCTCGGTCGGTGTGCTGCGCTGGAGCTGGCGGGTCGCGTTCTACTCCTACGGCGTGCTCGGCTCTGACCGCTATCCGCCGTTCACGCTCGCGCGGACTGATTACCCGGCGAGATTCGAGGTTCTGTATCCCGAGCGACTTTCGCACGGGCTGGTGTTGGTGAAGTCCTGGCTGCTTGCACTCCCGCACCTGTTCGTCGTGGCCGCCCTGAGCGGAGGGGTCGCATCCACGCAGTCAACCGCGGGCCGGATTTCGCTGCTCAGTCTGCTCGTGTTCATTGCGGCCGTGATCCTGCTGTTCAAGGGCGTGTACCGGCTCGGAATCTTCGACTTCGTGATGGGTATCAACCGCTGGGCATATCGCGTCGCTGTGTACTGCGCTCTACTGCGCGATGACTACCCGCCCTTCAGGCTTGACCAGGGCCCCGTTGAGTTGGGCGCGCATCCGGCCGACACCTGAGCATCCGGCGCACGCCTCAGCGCATCCGGCAGACAGCTGAAGATCCTGCGGACACCTGAGCATCCTGCAGCCGCCTCAGCGCTTCGCCTCGTGATACAGTACATTTGTACCGATTCATGAGGGGTCTCGATGTGGCAAATGCCGATGGCCGGCTCGCACGCGGCGAGCTGAGGAAAACGCTGCTGCTCGACGCTGCAGTCACCGTGGTCGCGGAGCACGGCTACGCAGCATTGACGCACCGTGCGGCAGCCGCTGGGGCAGGCGTGTCCGTCGCGTCGGTCACCTATCACTTCCCCTCGATCGGTGACCTGCGCGAAGCGATGTTCCAGCACGCAGGCTCGCGAATCGGCCTTGCCTTCCGCGACGTCATCCAGGCGGCCAGCGCGCGCGCCGACGACGTTCCCGCGATCACCGGGAGCTTCGTGGCGCACCTGGTCGCCGAACGGCGGCTCGAGACGACGGCTGTGCTCGAGATGGTTATCGCGGCCGGCCACGATCCGAGCCTCCGGCCGCTTGTGCGCTTTTTCAATGACCGCCTTGCCGAGCTTCTCGGTCCGTACATCGGGAGCCAGTCGGACGCTCTCACGGTCGCAGCCGCAATCCAGGGCATCATTCTCAGTCGCATCGCGCAGTCGGACCCGGATGTCGCTCCGGGGCTTCGCGATGCCGTTGTGGACCTCGTCCAGCGTTACCGCAGCACCCCCACCACTGGCGGCGTCGGCGCCTAGGCGCGGCCGCATTCACCAAGGAGCAATCATGGAGCTATTCCTTACAGCGCTGAGCGGGATCGCCTGGACGATCGTCTACGTCGTCGCCATCCGTATCGGCTTCAAATACAAGACCTATGCGATGCCGATCGCGGCCCTGGGCCTCAACATCGCATGGGAGTGGATTTACACGATCATCGATTTCGGAGGCACTCCGGGGCTTCAGGCGTACGTGAACCTCGTCTGGGCGATTGGCGACGTTCTCATTCTCATTACCTTCTTCCGTTACGGTCGCGCAGAGCTGCCTTCGTTCGTCACGAGGCCGATGTTCATCGCGTGGGGCGTTGCTGTGGTGGGTGCCTCGGTGGCGATTCAGCTGCTCTTCATCGGCGAATTCGGCCTGGCCGACATGCGTTCCGCCTCGTACTCGGCCTTCTTGCAGAACCTGCTGATGTCGGGACTCTTCATCGCCATGTTCGTCTCGCGGCGTGGCGCTCGAGGTCAGTCCATCACGATCGCGGTCGCAAAGTGGATCGGAACCCTCGCGCCCACCGTGTTGATCGGCGTTCTGCAGGGTTCGCCCTTCATCCTCGGAATCGGAATCATGTGCAGCATCTTCGACCTGGCCTACCTCGGGCTGCTGCTCTGGGCGCGGACGAACCCGCCGCAGCTTGCCGCACCCACCGCGGTCTCGGAGCCCTCCGTCGCGCTGAGGTAGCCGAGCACGTCGTCCACCGAGGTCGTGAGCGCGGTCATCCACGCGTGCCAGTTCATCCTCCGCCGCCGTCCCCCGAGTGGGAGTAGCGGGAACAGGTTTCGGTCAGGCTGGCGAGCTAGCGTCGAAGCGGGGAACCAAACCACTTCGAGGAGAGATTCATGGCATTCATCACGGTCGGTCAAGAGAATTCGACGGACATCGAGCTGTACTACGAGGACCAGGGAGCCGGCCAGCCCGTCGTGCTCATCCATGGCTACCCGATGGACGTCAACTCGTGGGAACGCCAGACCAAGGCCCTCCTCGCCGCGGGGTACCGGGTCATCGCCTACGACCGGCGTGGGTTCGGTCAGTCGAGCAAGACGACAACGGGTTACGACTACGACACGTTTGTCGCCGACCTCAACGCGTTGCTCACTGAACTGGACCTCACGGATGTCGTGCTCGCCGGTTTCTCGATGGGTTCGGGTGAAGTGGCCCGTTACGTCGGAAACTACGGAACGGAGCGCATCGCGAAGGTGGCATTCCTCGCCGGCCTGGTGCCGTTCCTCCTCCACACCGATGACAACCCGACCGGCGTTCCTCAGTCCGTGTTCGACGGCATCTCCGAAGCGGCTCAGGCAGACCGGTTCTCGTGGTTCCGCAACTTCTACCAGGGCTTCTACAACCTCGACGAGAATCTCGGGACGCGAATCTCCCAGGATGCCGTCGAGGCAGGCATGGCGGTGGCGATCGGAAGCGCTCCCGTCGCCGCGTACGCGGTCGTGCCCACCTGGGGTACCGACTTCCGCGGTGACGTGGCCAAGGTCAAGGAGTCGGGTATCCCCGCCTTGATCCTGCACGGCACTGCTGACAACATCTCGCCGATCGATGCGGCCGCCCGCCCGCTCCACGCACTGCTGCCGGACGCAAACTACGTCGCGGTCGAGGGCGCTCCACACGGGCTGCTGTGGACGCACGCGGATGAGGTCAACGCCGCACTCCTGTCGTTCCTCGCCGGCTAGTCACGAGCGTCGCGACTCACGACAAAGTCCCCTTCCGAGAGTCTCGGAAGGGGACTTTTGCGCGACTCGACGCGTGGTTCGGACGGCTCAGCGTCCGCTGGCGTCGACTACAGCGCGCTGACCGTTGCCTTCAGCTTGAGCGCCGCGGCCTGTGGGCCCGAGATCACCGGAAGGCCGAGTGCCTCCTCGAGAGCGACGGCTGCGGGAGCAAGCGAATACTGGGCGAGCAGCACCGCGTCAACGGACCCGACGAATGGCTTCGCCGCCTCGATCAGCGCTGCGGTCAGCGCGCCGGTGTCGCCGGCTTTCGTCGCGACGAACGCGGCGGGCACGGATTCTCCGACGACCTCCGTCGCCGAGCCATTCGCCCGCAGGAACGCGCCGAATCGCGCCACAGCGTCGTTGAGTGCCGACTCGAAGGAGGCAACAAGGAGGACCTTGCCATAGTTGCCGGCGAGGGCGGTCTCGAACGCGGCCTCGTCGGGGGCCAGGATGGGAACATCCGCCGTTGAGGCCTGCGCCACCGACCCGTACATGGAACAGGTAAGCAGAACACCGGCCGCGCCATCGGCAAGAGCGAGGTCGATCAGACGCGTCATCCGCTCGACGAGGTGTGGGGTGAGGCCGCCTTGAGCGTCGGCATCGGGCAGGAGCTTGTCGTCGAGGATGTTCCAGACCTCGGCACCCGGGAACATGGTGCTCATTCCGGCGACGGCCGGGGCGATCGCCGCGGGTGTGCCATGGATGAGCGCGATGCGCGGGGTCGAGGATGTGTCTGTCGTAGTGGTTGTCATCGGGCCAACTCCTCAATCCAGGTGAGTCCCTCAGCGGTGTCGCCAAGAGGTTCGTATTCGCAGCCGATCCAGCCGGTGTAACCGGAGGCGCGGATCGTGTCGAAGATCGTGCGGAAGTTGATCTCACCAGTACCGGGTTCGTGGCGGCTGGGTGGATCAGCGACCTGCACATGGAAGACATCCGGGAGCATCGCCTGCAGCTTCGGCACGAGGTCGCCCTCGTCGACCTGGGCGTGGTACACGTCGAACATGATGCCGACGTTGTCGCGATCCACGGCCTCAGCGACCGCGGCCGCGTGGGCCTGGGTATCGAGGATGAAGCCGGGGGCGTCGCGCTTGTTCTGCGCCTCGAGCACGATCCGGACGTTCGTGTCCTTTGCCGTCTCGGATGCCCAGATGATGTTGCTCACAAAGCGAGCGAACGCACGATCGCGGCTCACGCCTTCCTGGCGGATGCCGGCCATCACGTGGATGAAGTCGCTCTCCAACTCAACGGCGTACTCGAGCGCGAGAGTGAAGTCGTCGCGAAACTGCGCGACCTTGTCGGGCATGCATGCGATGCCCTGGCGCTCGGGGGTGCCGGGCTGCCCGGTTGGTGAGTTGATCAGAACCTGCTTCAGGCCTGCATCCGCGAGGCGCTTCTTCAGTTCGGATGCTTTGTACGGGTATGGCGCGGCATACTCGACGCCGGTGAACCCAGCGGCGGCCGCGGCGTCGAAGCGTTCGAGGAAATCGACCTCGGTGAACAGCCACTTGAGGTTAGCGTCAAATTTCACGTCCGCCATTGGTCCTCCTCCGCTCTGAGACCCGTCCCCGAGTTCTCTCGAATAGTATAGCGAGCCGAATAATCATATAGCCAACCGCTCAGCGTGGCGCCGCGAGGTCCCCGAAACTCGACCGATAAGGTGAATAATATAGTTGAGAGGGAAATATCATGGCGAACCGCCGAGAGCCGGGAACAACGTATGCCGACACTGTCTACGATTTGCTCTTAAAGCAGTTCATGGCCGGAGCGCGGGAAGCGAGCCAGGCTCTGAACATCCCCTCGATCGCTCGCGAATTCGATGTCAGCCAGACGCCCGTGCGGGAAGCCCTCGCTCGCCTGGAGCACACTGGCCTTGTTATCCGCGAGCCCTTGAAGGGATACCGGGTCGCGCCGTTGTTCAGCGAGCAGGAACTGGTCAAGCTCATGGAAGCGCGCATGATCATCGAACCCGCGGTCACGCTGGAGGCGGCGCGGCGAGTGACGCCGGAGTTCCTTGCCGAACTTCAGTTGACCATCGACGACCTGGCGGCAGCCGCCGAATCCGAAACCTTCAGTGAGCACTGGCGCTCGGACGATGCCTTCCACGGGCTGATTTCGTTACACTCGGCCAACCCGTTCCTCGACTCCGCCTATCGGGCCATCGGCGGACAGGTACGTCGGTTCCGCCTGCTTGCCAAGGCGAGCTCGAAGACTGCGGCGATCACGGTGATCGAGCACGGGCACATCCTCGAAGCCCTGGAGGCGAGGGACGCGGATGGGGCGGCCGAAGCGATGCGCGCGCACATCGAGGGAGCCGCTACCCGCGCCCTCGCCGACCGAAAATCGATCAGCTCGAAGTAGTCCGAGTCAGACGATCTCGGCGAGGACCATCGGTGCCGAGGCGCGGCCGGCGATCTCACTGATCGTGGTGAACAGGACGTCGGGAATCGGGATGCCGTTCTCGCCACGCTCCCGTCGTGCTTCACGCTCGGGGTCGCCGGGGATCTTGACGCCGTCTTCGCCTTGCTGCATGGCGTTGGCGAGGTGTTCGACATTCTCTGCCGTCTGCCCGCCGGGGTTGAACGCTTCCGGGTTGATAACGAGGAAGAAGTGCCCGATGTTGTCGCGGTCGCCCGCCTGCAGCGGGCCCGCCGCGTTCGACAGTGCGGCACTCAGGACCTGCGACATCAGGCTGAGTCCGAAGCCCTTGTGGCCGCCGGTCTCGGGAGTCGGGCCACCGAGCGGGCTGATCGTGGCGCCGAGCTGCGTGAGGAGTGAATACGCCTGCGCCGGGTCGGTGACGGCCTCGCCGGCCCGGTCGAAGACCCAGCCCTCGGGCAGAGTCTTGCTCTTGTTCGCATAGGCCTTCACCTTGTTCAGGGCGACGACGCTGGTCGACATGTCGACCAGCAGCGGCTCGCCGTTCACGCGCGGCGCGGAGAAGGCGATCGGGTTGGTGCCGAGGATCGGGGTGGTTCCACCCGTTGCCGACGTGACTGGGGTCCGCGTCGTCGTCGTGACCATCGAGAGAAGTCCCTGCTCAGAGGCCATTCTGGCGTAGAAGCCGAGCGCACCGAAGTGGAGCGAATTGCGCACCACAACCATGCCGATCCCGCTCTTCCGCGCCTTCTCGATTGCGAGTTCCATCGACCGGATGCCCGTCGGGTGTCCGAGCCCGTGATGTCCGTCGACGACCGCGAACGCAGGGCCATCGACGACGACCTCGGGCTCCGCGTTCAGGTCGAGGCGGCCCTCAACCAGGAACTTCTCGTACATGGACAGCATCGAGACACCGTGGGAGTCGATCGCGGAAAGGTCGGTGTCGACCATGACATTCGCCGTGGTCGCCGCGGAGTCGCTCCGCATGCCCCAGGCGTCGAGGATGGCGACGATTTGCGCACGCAGCGATTCCGGCGTGAAGCGTCGCACCGCGGCCTCGGTGGTCGTTTGGATCTCGATGGTCATGCAGATACTCCTACTTCGTCGGCAATGCGCTTGCCGATCTCCAGGGCCGCGGTCGCGGCCGGTGATGGGGCGTTGAGGACATGGATCTGCCGGGGCGCGCGCTCGAAGTAGAAGTCGTCGACGAGGCTGCCGTCGCGCTTCATGGCCTGGGCGCGAACGCCGGCATGGGTCGGGACGAGGCTGTCGTCCGAGAGGTCCGGGATGAGCTCACGGAGGCTGCCAAGGAACTTCTTCTGGGAGAACGAGCGGAGGGTCTCGTCGATCCCCGTACGCCAGAACTTCTTGCCAAGGATCCACAGGCCCGGCCATACCGCGCTGTCGAGCACGTCTCGCGGGTTGATCTGCAGCCAGCTGTAGCCCTCGCGGGCCAGGGCGAAGACGGCGTTAGGGCCGGCGTGAACGGAACCGTTGAACATCCGGGTGAAATGGACACCGAGGAAGGGGAACTCCGGGTCCGGGACCGGGTAGATGAGGCCCTTGACCTTGTGCGACTCCTGTGGCGTGAGCTCGAAGTACTCGCCGCGGAACGGAATGATCCGCACCTGCGGCGTGAGGCCGGCGAGCCTGGCGACGCGGTCACTGTGCAGCCCGGCGCAGTTGACGAAGTCGTCGCCGCGGTACTCGCCTGTCTTGGTCGTGACGGTGATCCCGTCGTTCTTCGAGGCGACTCCGACGATCTTCTGGCCGAAGAGAACCTCACCCCCGTTCTCCTCGATCAGGCGACGCAGCGTGTCGCAGACGCCGCGATAGTCGACGATGCCGGTCGACTCAACCCGGAGCGCGGAGACGGTGCGAACGTGCGGCTCGTACTCGCGCGCCTCCTCTGGGGTGATGACCCGGCATGGCACGCCATTGGCCTGGCCACGGCGGTACAGTTCCTCGAGAGCGGGGAGCTGCTTGGCATCGGTCGCGACGACGAGCTTGCCGGTGATTTTCACCGTGATTCCGTGCTCCTCGGCGAACGCTTTCATCGAGAGCGATCCGGCCTGGCCCATGGTTGCCTTGAGGCTGCCCGGCTTGTAGTAGAGACCGGAGTGGATCACGCCGGAGTTGTTACCGGTCTGGTGCTCGGCGACCGCGCCTTCCTTTTCGAGGACGGTCACGCGGTGACCGCGGAGTGCGAGCTCGTATGCGGTGGAGAGGCCGACGATTCCTGCGCCGGCCACAATGACGTGGCTCTTCATGGGGACTTCCTTGTTCGGGGTTGTCGACAAAAGCTGTTCGGAGAAGCAAGCTTAAATAATATAGCTTTCGCTTTATCGCGATACTATAGTAATTCGAATTCGAGTTCGCCATCGTTAGGACAAACCATGCCCACTTCTTCCGACCCCACCGCCGTCTCGCTCTGGGCCGCTCTTGTTGTCGCCGGCGCGTTTGACGCGACCGTGATCCCGGCTTTCAGTGCGGAGACGGAGTGGACAGTGGACGCCGCGTTCGATCCGACGACCGTACTCATGAAGCGCATTGCCGCCGGTGAGCTGCCAGAGGTCATTATCTCCACTACCGGTTCCCTCGAGAGCTTGCCAGCAGGCACCCTCGTCGAGGGATCGATCGCTCCCCTCGTCCGAACGGGCATCGGGGTGGGTGCCGCCGAAGGATTCGCGGTAGGTCAGATCGACACTGTTGAGGATCTCACCGCGGTTCTTCTCGCTGCCCGTTCCGTCGCGTATTCGCGCACTGGGCAGAGCGGGATCTACTTCGCCTCCATGATCGAGAAGCTCGGAATTGCCGACGAGGTCAACGCTAAGGCGACCATCGTGGAGAAGGGCTTCACCGGGGAAGCGGTCATCGACGGCCGTGCCGATCTTGCCATCCAGCAGGTGAGCGAGCTCCGCTACGTCCCCGGTATCGCGGTCGTCGGCGCGCTGCCCGAACCTGTTCAGTGGTACACGGACTTCTCGATTGCCATCACCTCGGCCGGCGCTGCTTCGGCCGGGGCCGCGGCACTCCACGAGTTCCTCCTCGGAGAGCTTGCGCAGAACGCCTATGTCGCGGAGGGGCTGCAGCTGCCCACCGTCTAGCCGGAATAAAATCGATCACCACCATTCGGAGAGAGAATTCATGACAGCCATTCCCGTCGTTCCCGCGCATCCCGGTCTTCCGATCGCCGGATCAGATGAACGATTCCCCATCAGGCGCGCATACTGCGTCGGCCGAAACTACGGTGATCACGCCCGCGAGATGGGCGCTGACCCCGACCGCGAGCCGCCGTTCTTCTTCTCGAAGCCGACCGACGCCGTTTACGCCATCGACGAGGGGTTGCCGCTCGACGATGTCGAGCCAGGGCACGTGCCCTATCCGCCCGTGACGTCCCAGCTGCACCACGAGGTCGAACTCGTCGTGGCCATCGGCGTTGGCGGGAAGGACATCTCCCCCGGCACCGCACTCGGGCATGTCTGGGGCTACGCGCTCGGGTTGGATCTGACTCGACGGGACATCCAGGACGTGGCGAAGCAAATGCGTCGACCGTGGGACATGGCAAAGGGCTTTGATGCTTCAGGCCCGATCTCAGCGATCGTGCCCGCAGCGCAGATCGGCCACCCGGAAACCGGGCGGATCTACCTCGAGGTCAACGGCGAGCTGCGCCAACAGGGCGATCTTGCCGACCAGATCTGGAGCGTTCCCGAGGTCATCGCGGCGCTTTCGCAGACCATCACGTTGAAGCCAGGCGACCTCATCTTCACCGGCACGCCGGCGGGTATCGCTGCTCTTGCCCAGGGAGACGTCGTGACGGCGGGGATCGACGGGGTCGGCACCGCCACCTTCACCGTCGCCTGACTTCGCGATACAAAAAGCGTCCGTGCCCGGGAGAATTCCCGGGCACGGACGCTTTGTCGTGGTGCTAGGCGACGGGCGTCAGGGTGCCGTTCGCGTTCAGCTCGACCTCGACGGGACCCGCCTTGCCGTCGAAGTTCACCGTGAAGATCTCACGCAGTGTCGGGCCCTCGTCCAGGACCTCGCCGTCGACCATCCGGAGCCGGTTGTCGTGTCCGGGAAGCAGGCTGATCGAGCTGTCGTCCGTCAGGATGGCGCGGACGGTGTCGATGCTGCGCTGGCTCGCTTCGAGATCCATCGAGAGGTCGGGAACACCCGTGTACAACTCGACGCGGTTCTTCACCGCATCGCCGGAGAGCAATACGCCGCCCTCGGTTGTGGCGACGCGGAACGCGATGTGACCCGGCGTGTGCCCTGGTGTTGGGAACCAGGAGATGCCAGGGAAGAGCTCTCCGCCGGCATCCATGCCCGTCAGGAAGTTCTTGGGCTGCTCGGTCGCGACAACATAGTCGAGGTATGGCTTCGATAGGAAGACCGCGTCCGGCTCGGGGTGGTTCGTTGCCCAGTCGTACTCCACCTGATGCACGGTGATCGTCGCCTCGGGGAACATGCCGATGTTGCCGACATGGTCCCAGTGCAGGTGGGTCAGCAGAACATCCGTCACGTCGGCCGTGGTGAGGCCGAGCTCCGCGAGGTTGGCCCGAACCATTCCACCGTGCGTAGGCGAGCCGGTGTCGACGATGACGACACGGTCCTCGGTGCGGAACAGGTTTACGCTGCTCCAGCCGAAGCCGCCGTGAAAGGCGCTCTTGATCGGAAAACCGTGAGCGAGGGGGTGGGCGTCATACATGGTGATACTCCTTGAGATTCCAGGTTGTAGCGTCGAAATAGGCGAAGGGTTACCAGAGGCCACCGGTGTAGTCAGGATCGACATATCCGCCACCCTGGTACGGCGGGGTCTCCCCCGGGAACTGATCGGCCCACGACTCGGCGTTGTCGAGTGGCTGCCAATCCAGCGCCTTCATGCCGGCTTCGTTGTCCCAGTAACTGCGGGTATTGGCCGAAACGCCGTAGGCGATCAGGTAGCCGACATCAGGCGCATCGATCGATCGCTGAAGCAGCGAAGTCATGTCCCGGTGGCTGATCCAGGTGCTCAGCTGTCGAGTGTCGCCCGGCGCGTCGCGGAAGCTGCCGATGCGCAGGTTCACCACCTCGATCCCCCACTTGTCGTGGTAGAGGCGACCGAGGGTCTCGCCAAACGCCTTCGATGCGCCGTAATACGAGTCGGGCCTCGGGAGAACCTCATTGTCAATCTTCGTGTCTGACGGGAAGAAGCCAATCGCGTGATTCGAACTCGCGAAGATGACCCGGCGCACGTTTGCGCGTCGCGCGGCTTCGAACAGGTTGTACGTCCCGACGATGTTGTTCTCGAGAATCAGTGGGAAGGACCGCTCATCGGCAATGCCACCGAGGTGCACGATCGTGTCGACGTCCTTGCAGAGTTCAGTGAGAAGATCAAGGTCGGCGAGGGTCCCGACAAACTCGGTCTCACCCTTCAACAGGGCTGTGCCTGGTTCCATGACCAGCAGGCGGACATCGGGGTATACACCTTCGAGGCCGGCACGGACGATCGTACCTAGTCGTCCCGCGCCCCCTGTGTACATGATTGCCATCCCGCACTCCTTTGTTTCGTGGTGGCGACTCACCAACGTCAGGCATCGGCGAGCCGCTTCAGTATCGGTCGCCATAATATTTGCGACATCGAAAAACTATACTATGCTTCTCGACGGAACACCCGGTCCAGCGGGATAACAAGAACGCCCCCGCGCAGGTAATCAAAGGCGATTTGAAAGGCAGTGATGCAAGATACAGCAGCATCCAATCCAACGACGATCTCACGAGCAGAGCTCAGGCGAGTCGGTTGGGGAAGCTTCATTGGGACGGCCATCGAGTGGTACGACTTCTTCGTCTTCAGTGCCGCATCAGCGTTGGTCTTCGGTCCCCTCTTCTTCCCTGGAGCCAATCCAGTTGTCGGCGTCCTCTCATCGTTCGCGGTCTTCGGAACGGGATTTGTTGCACGCCCCTTTGGTGCAATCTTCTTCGGATTCCTTGGTGATCGCGTCGGGCGGAAGAAGACGCTGATCGCGACCCTCCTCTCGATGGGGGCGGGTACCTTCCTTGTCGGCTGCTTGCCGACGGCCGGCCAGATCGGCATCCTCGCTCCGATCCTCCTTGTCGTCTGCCGACTGTTGCAGGGGTTCGCGACCGGTGGAGAATGGGGTGGAGCCACGCTTGTTGCGATCGAATTCGCTCCCGATGGCAAGCGCGGCAAGTACGGCACGTTCCCGCAGCTCGGTAACGGAACGGGAATCGCACTCTCGACCGCGGTATTCGCTCTCGTGAGCCTGCTGCCGCAGCAACAGTTCATCACGTGGGGATGGCGCCTTCCGTTCTTCTCCAGCATCGTCCTGATCGCCGTCGGGCTCCTTATCCGGAAGCGGATCGGCGAGACGCCAAGCTTCACCAAGATGCTGGCCAACAACGAGGTCGTGAAGAACCCACTCGCGACGCTCTTCCGCAATGACACGCCATCCGTTCTGCGCGTGATCGGCATGAAGCTCATCGAGGGTGTTTTCTCGATTCTCTGCTTCACCTTCGTCGTAGCCTTTGCGACCGGTCAGCTTCACGCGGATAGGACCGAAATCCTTGTCGGCTCCACGATCGCTGCAGTTCTTAGTGTCCCGTCACAGTACTTCTTCGGGTCGCTGTCTGACCGTGTGGGTCGACGCCCCGTGCTTATGTTCGGTATCGGATTCCTGATCCTCTTCGCCTTCCCGTTCTTCTGGCTCGTCCAGACCGGCAATCCAGTCCTGGTCTCGTTGGCAATGGTCATCGGGTTCTGTGTCGGCTACTCGGCTCTGTACTCAGTGCACACCTCGTATTTCTCAGAGCTGTTCCCTGCTCGCACGCGGTACAGCGCACTCGCGGTTTCGACAAACATCGGTTCAGTGATCTCAAGCGGCCCGGCCTCGCTCATCGCGGGCATTCTTGTTGCGGCAGCAGGCGGGTCAGCCTGGATGGTCTCCATCTACATCATCGTCGTTGGAGTGATCTCGTTCATCAGCGTGAGCCTCTCCCCCGAGACGGCCCATAGCCCACTTCGCGGTGAGAGTGTCAAGGTCGAGAACCCCGAACTGGCGCCGAGTGTGGGTGACGTCGAACTCGTCAAGTAGATCCCTAAACCGCGTCGAAGCTAAGGCGAGGAGTCGCGGCACGCTTCGAACAATTCACGCGCATCGAACAAGTCAGTCGAGAGGACCGACCACAAATGCCTCTATGGGGTTGCATAGCCGATGATTTCACCGGAGCAACGGACCTGGCTACGAATTTCGTATCGCAGGG
>JAUZGC010000272.1 GCA_030840105.1 Microbacteriaceae bacterium | reverse complement strand
ACGCCCCCACGCTGCCCTGACGCCGACACCCGCGGGCAGACGCTGCGCGCGGCCCTGACGCTAGACTGAAAAGCTATGTCTGACGGCCCCCTGATTGTCCAAAGCGACCGCACGGTCCTGCTCGAGGTCGCGCATCCTTCAGCCGAGGATGCCCGGCACGATCTCGGCGTGTTCGCCGAGCTCGAGCGCGCGCCGGAACACATCCACACGTATCGGATCACGCGGCTGGGCCTCTGGAACGCGCGCGCCGCCGGCCACACCGCCGAAGACATGCTCGCGACCCTCGAGCGCTACTCCAAGTTCCCGATCCCGCAGACCGTCACCGTCGATATGGGCGAGACAGTCGCGCGCTACGGCCGCCTCGTGATCGAGCGGAACGCCGAGGGCACGCTCATCCTGCGCTCGAGCGACCTGGCCGTGCTCACCGAGATCGCCGGCGCCAAGCGCATCGCACCGTTGCTCGTGGAACGGCTCGACCCCGAGAGCTTCGCTGTCGCGGCGTGGGCGCGCGGGCAGCTCAAGCAGGAACTGGTCAAGCTCGGGTGGCCGGCCGAGGATCTCGCCGGCTACACGCCAGGCACGCCGCATCCGATCGATCTTGTCGAGGATGGCTGGAGCCTGCGCGATTACCAGAACAAGGCGGTCGACAACTTCTTCGACGGCGGCTCCGGCGTGGTCGTGCTGCCATGTGGGGCGGGCAAGACGCTCGTCGGTGCCGGCGCGATGGCGACCGCGAAGACGACGACGCTCATCCTCGTCACGAATACCGTCTCGGCTCGGCAGTGGCGCGACGAGCTGCTGCGCCGCACCTCGCTCACGGCCGAGGAGATCGGCGAATACTCGGGGCAGATGAAGGAAATCAAGCCCGTCACGATCGCGACCTACCAGATCCTCACGGCCAAGCGGAAGGGCGAGTACGCCCACCTCGCCCTGCTCGACGCGTTGGACTGGGGACTCGTGGTTTACGACGAGGTGCATTTGCTTCCTGCACCCGTGTTCAAGCTCACGGCCGAGCTGCAGGCGCGCCGCCGACTCGGCCTCACCGCGACCCTCGTACGTGAGGATGGCCGGGAGGGCGACGTCTTCAGCCTGATCGGACCCAAGCGCTTCGATGCACCGTGGAAGGAGATCGAGGCCCAAGGCTTCATCTCCCCCGCCGCGTGCTTCGAGGTGCGGATCGACCTGCCGCAGTCCGAGCGGCTGACGTATGCGGCCGCGGCCGACGACGAACGCTATCGGCTCGCTGCGACCGCCCCGGCGAAGTTGGGTGTCGTCAAGCAGCTCGTCGCGCGCCACGCGGGCGAGCGCATCCTCGTCATCGGGCAGTATCTCGACCAGATCGACGAGCTCGCAGAGGCGCTGAACGCTCCCAAGCTCACCGGGGCAACCCCCATCGACGAGCGTGAGCGGCTGTACCAGGAGTTCCGCGAGGGGACGACGCCCGTACTTGTAGTAAGCAAGGTCGCCAACTTCTCGGTCGACCTGCCCGAGGCGACGGTTGCGGTGCAGGTCTCCGGCTCGTTCGGATCCCGACAGGAGGAGGCCCAGCGCCTCGGGCGCCTGCTACGGCCCAAGGAGTCCGGGCTCTCCGCGAACTTCTACACGCTCGTGGCCCGCGACACGGTCGACCAGGACTTCGCGCAGAACCGCCAGCGTTTCCTCGCCGAGCAGGGATACAGCTACACGATCCTGGACGCCCACGCGCTCTGAGCGTCCGCGTCGCGCGTCCCGCCTCGCGCGTCGCGCGTCCCGCCTCGCGCGTCGCGCCTCCCGCCTCCCGCCTCCCGCGTCCCGCGTCGCGCCCCGGTGTGTCTGCGCCCACCCGAGGCATGTGCACCCGCGCGAGCGGGCGCACACGTTACGCGCGGGCGCAGACGGCAAAAGTGCCCGGGCACTTCATCACGGGCCCAACCTCGCGAAATCCACCGGCTACAGCTCGGCGAGCGGGATCCCCTCGTCCTCGAGGAGCGCACGCTCGACGACCCGCGCTGATCGGATGAGCGCCTGCACCGCCTCGTTCACGCCGGGCACGTTGACGTTCATGCCCGCGATCACACGCCCCTCGCGCAGCCAGAACGCGATGAACCGGCGCGCATCCCGGTCGCCCCGGTACACGACATCCGAGTGCCGCATGAGCGGCGTGTAGCCGGAGAACTCCATGCTGAGGTCGTACTGGTCGGTATAGAAGTACGGGATGTCGGTGTGGCTGACCAACAGGCCGAGCATGGACATGCCCGCAACCTTGCCCCCGGCGAGCGCGTTCGCCCAGTGCTCGCTGCGCAGATGCCGCCCGATCGCCGGATGGAACGCATTGGCCACGTCGCCAGCGGCGTACACGTTCGGCTCGCTGGTCCGCATGGCGTGAGTGACCGTGATGCCGTCGGCGATGGCCAGCCCGGCCTGTTCCGCGAGCCGTAGGTTGGGCACAGCGCCCACCCCGACCACGACGGCGTCCGCAGGGAGCCGCTCGCCGGCATCCGTCGTCAACTCGGTCACGTGCCCGCCAACGCCTCCGATGGATGCCGCACCGCCCGGCATCCGAAATTGCACACCGTTATCGCGGTGCAGGCTCTCGAATACCAGGCCGAGCTCGTCGCCGATCGCGCTGCTCAGCGGGATCGACCCACGGCCGAGGACCGTGACGTCGTTGCCGAAGCCGCGTGCAGCGGCGGCGACTTCGAGACCGATCCAGCCCGCGCCCACCACGACGACATTTCGGCCGCCCTCGGCAAGCGCCGCGCTCAGCCGTTCGCTGTCGTCGAGCGTGCGCAGGTAGTGCACTCCGCCCAGGGCGGCACCAGGCAGGTCGAGCCGGCGCGGGGATGACCCCGTCGCCAGCAGCAGCTTGTCGTACGGCAGCGTCGTGCCATCCAGGAGGTGCAGCTCGTTGAACGCCGCGTCGAGCGTGTCGGCTTCGGTGCCGAGCACGAGTTCGATGGCGTTGTCGGCGTACCAGTTCTCGTTCTTGTGGACGAAGACCGAAGCCCGATCCGTCTCACGTTTGAGGAAGTCCTTGGACAGCGGCGGGCGGATGTATGGATGGTGGGTCTCGGCGCCGACCAGCACAATTCGCCCCTCGAACCCGTTGAGACGCAGGGTTTTTGCCGCGGTCGCCCCCGCGAGTCCTGCACCGACGATGACGAACGTCTGTGTTGTCATTCACCCATCATTGCGTGACCTGGCCGATCGCGCCTAGGAGACCGAAGTACGGCGCACCGACGACTCACGGCGGGGACCCAGCTAACGCGCAGATACTTGATTCCATGAACGCAGGTCCACGCATCCTCATCGTCGACGACGAACCCAACATCCGCGATCTTCTGACTACGAGCCTGCGATTCGCCGGCTTCGCAGTACGCGCCGTCGGTAACGGCGCACAGGCGATCTCCGCCGTCCTCGAGGAGGAGCCGGATCTCATCATCCTTGACGTCATGCTCCCCGACATGAACGGTTTCGGTGTGACCAAGCGCCTGCGCGGCGCCGGTTACACGGCGCCGATCCTGTTCCTCACCGCCAAGGACGACACGGAAGACAAGATCACGGGCCTCACGGTCGGTGGCGACGACTACGTCACCAAGCCGTTCAGCCTCGACGAGATCGTGGCGCGGATCAAGGCGATCCTGCGCCGCACCATGCAGGCCGACGAGGATGCCGTCATCCGCGCCGGTGAACTCACCATGGACCAGGACACCCACGAGGTCTTCATCGGCGACACGGGCATCGAATTGAGCCCGACCGAGTTCAAGCTTCTGCGCTACCTGATGCTGAATCCCAACCGCGTGCTGAGCAAGGCACAGATTCTCGACCACGTCTGGGAGTACGACTTCAATGGCGACGCCGGCATCGTCGAGTCGTACATTTCCTACCTGCGACGCAAAGTGGATGCGCATTCGACCGAACCGCTCATCCAGACGAAGCGCGGTTTCGGGTACATGCTCAAGGCCGCCAAGGTATAACCCCAGCTTCGCCTAATAAACTGGCGGCCTCATGCATCAGTCACTGGTCGATCGATGGAACGCGGTCTCGCTTCGTACCAAGATCACGGGCGTCACCGTCCTGATGTTGACGCTCGGGCTGCTCGTTTCCGGCATCGGCACGATGGCGATGCTCAAGCCGTACCTCATCGGGCAGGTCGACAACCAGCTACACAACGCGCAGCGGTCCCTGTCGCTGGCGATCGGGGTCGATCCCAACCCGTCGAACATGAATTCGTATTCGTCGTCGTCCGATCAGTATTTTGTGGCCCTCCTCGACACGGATGGCCACGTGATCGGAAACAACTGGGCGAAGCACGAGGGCGAGACCCCACCGCCGATTCCCACCGACCTGAACTTCTCTGAGGTCCTCTCGCGGGGAACCGACACCTTCACAGTGCACGATCCCAAGACCAACGCGGAGTTCCGCGCAGCGGTCATCCCGATCCAGTTCAAGGACTCGCAGGGCACGTTCGCGACCGTATTCGTCGCTCTGTCGACGGCCAACGTCGACAACATCATGGCCACCTACCTGGCCATCTTCCTGGGCTTCGGCGTCATCGTCGTGATCGTCGGCGCCGGGCTCACGCGCATGCTGGTGACGACGACGTTCGCGCCGCTCCGCGAGGTCGAGCTGACCGCGGCCGAGATCGCCGAGGGCGACTTCAGCCAGCGCCTCGATGGCGCGACTCCCAACACCGAGGTCGGCCGCCTCAACCGTTCGCTCAACACCATGCTCAACCGCATCGACCGGGCGTTCAACGACCGCGCCAAGACCATCGACCAGATGCGTCGGTTCGTCGGCGACGCAAGCCACGAGCTGCGCACACCGCTCGTCTCCGTGCGCGGCTACGCCGAGCTCTATCGGATGGGCGCACTGCAGACACCTGATGAGGTCGGCCAAGCGATGGAGCGGATCGAGAAGGAGGCGATTCGGATGGGCGGTCTCGTCGAGGACCTCCTCGAGCTCGCCCGCCTGGACGAGACCAAGCCGCTCGCCGTCAAGCCCGTCGACCTCGTGCCGATCGCGCGCGACGCTGCCCTGGATGCGATGGCATCCGCCCCCGGACGCCGCGTGACCGTGCTCACACCCGAGCCCATCCCGGCTGCGCCGTCTGCCGAAACCGACGAGACCGTGCCGCCGTCTCCGGCCGCCGCAAAGCCGTTTGTCGGCAGCGCACCCCCCACCGGAGCCATCGCGTTCGCCGGCGCCACCTTCGCCCGCCTGCGCAACCGTCGCCCTCGCCGCACGGACACGGATGTCGCCACCATGGAAACGCCTCCCGTGCAACCTGCGGCCCCCGCGGCCGGTCCCGCGATCGTGCTGGCCGAAGAGAACAAGATCCGCCAGGTCGTCACGAACCTCATGGGTAACGCGATGCGCTTCACCAAGCCCGAAAGCCCGATCGAGATCCTCGTGCAGGTCAACCACCAGGTGAACTGCGCGATCCTCGAGGTCATCGACCACGGGGAGGGCATCCCGCCGCAAATCCACGAGAAGATCTTCCAGCGCTTCTGGCGCGCCGACACCTCCCGCGCCCGCGAGACGGGTGGAAGCGGCCTCGGCCTCGCGATCGTGTCGTCGATCGTTGCAGCCCACACGGGGACCGTCGAGGTCGTCGAGACGCCCGGAGGCGGCGCGACCTTCCGCGTCTCGCTGCCGCTTGCGCCGGTCGCTCCGGCGCCCGAAGGGCCGCCGGAGCCCGCAGAGTAGTCGCCGACCGCGTCACCGGATCACCGGATCGCGCGGACTCTACGCAGCCCAGCCGCGGCATCCGTCACACCGCCATTCGTAGCCGGGCAATCCACCTTTCGCGGATGTCGCACGGCTCGGCCGCCGCACCAACGTAGCGTATCCCCGCAGGTGCATCTCGCATCGGCGACCAGCGAGGAGCATCCGATGACGACATTCCAGGTGGACAGCGAGGCGGTGCTCGGAGCGACGAATGCCGTACGAGCCACGAGCGACCGAGTTCAGGCCGAGGTGAGTGGCCTATACAGCCAACTGACAAGCCTCCAGAGCTCGTGGAGCGGCCAGGCCGCCACCGCGTTCCAAGGGGTGATCACCGACTGGCGCGCGACCCAACAACGCGTCGAGGAGAGCCTCGCGGCGATCAATCAAGCGCTCAGCCAGGCCGCACAGCAGTACGCGGAGACCGAGGCGACGAACGCACGCCTGTTCTCCCGCTGAGTCCGCACCAAGTCAGCGACCGAGAGACCGCAACCGCGGGCCGCGACCGCTGGCCGCAACCGCTGGCTCAACGGCAGCCCGCAACCCATAGGCACAACAAAGAGGGCGCCTCCCGAAGGAGACGCCCTCTTGTGCAGTAGAGCAGTAAAGCGGGCCTTAGAAGTCCATGCCACCGGTCGGGTCGCCGACGGGAGCCGGGTTCTTCTCCGGCTTGTCAGCGACAACGGCCTCGGTGGTGAGGAAGAGGCCGGCGATCGACGCTGCGTTGAGCAGCGCGGAACGGGTCACCTTCACCGGGTCGTTGATGCCAGCAGCGAGCATGTCGACGTACTCACCGGTCGCGGCGTTGAGGCCGTGGCCGACGGGCAGGTTGCGAACCTTCTCTACGACAACACCAGGCTCGAGGCCGGCGTTGAGGGCGATCTGCTTGAGCGGGGCCTCGATGGCAACGCGCACGATGTTCGCACCCGTCGCCTCGTCACCCGTGAGCGTGAGCTTCTCGAAGGCGGTCTTGCCGGCCTGGATGAGCGCGACGCCACCACCGGCGACAATGCCCTCTTCGACGGCAGCCTTCGCGTTGCGGACAGCATCCTCAATGCGGTGCTTGCGCTCCTTGAGCTCAACCTCGGTCGCGGCGCCGGCCTTGATGACGGCAACGCCACCGGCGAGCTTCGCCAGGCGCTCCTGCAGCTTCTCACGGTCGTAGTCGCTGTCGGTGTTCTCGATCTCGTTGCGGATCGGGGCAACGCGACCGGCGATGGCCTCGGGGTCGCCAGCGCCCTCGACGATGGTCGTCTCGTCCTTGGTGATGACGACCTTGCGTGCCTGGCCGAGCAGGTCGAGGGTGACGTTCTCGAGCTTGAGCCCGACCTCGTCGGTGATGACCTGACCGCCGGTGAGGACGGCCATGTCCTGGAGCATCGCCTTGCGACGCTCGCCGAAGCCGGGGGCCTTGACGGCGACCGACCGGAACGTGCCCCGGATCTTGTTGACGACGAGCGTGGCCAGGGCCTCGCCCTCGACGTCCTCGGCGATGATCACGAGCGGCTTGCTCGACTGCATGATCTTCTCGAGCACGGGAAGCAGGTCGCGGACGGCCGAGATCTTGCTCGACACGAGCAGGATGTAGGGGTCCTCGAGGACGGCCTCCATGCGCTCGGGGTCGGTCACGAAGTACGGGGAGATGTAGCCCTTGTCGAAGCGCATGCCCTCGACGAGCTCG
>JAUZGC010000269.1 GCA_030840105.1 Microbacteriaceae bacterium | reverse complement strand
AATCTCGCAAGTGCGATACGGGCAGCAGCCTCCGGCTGCCCCACCACGTTCGCAACGGGCAGGATCCTCGGCCCGAGCGAGACCACGACCGTCACCGCGCTGCCCTTGGCGGCGGTGGTGCCGGCATGGGGGGTCGTGTCGGAGACCAGGTCCTTCGCGACCGTGGTGCTGTATTCGGAGCCCAGCTTCACCGTGAAGCCGAGGTTCGTCAAGGCGGTGGTCGCGGCATCCGGCGTCAGTGTCGCGACTTTGGGAATGAGGACCATCGAGCCAGGGCCCGCACCGAAGTACCAGCCGGCGCCACTTGCCGCCCCCGCTAGCAGGATGACGAGCAGGAAGAGCCACCACCCCCGCGCGCGACGCTTGTCCGCCGCCTTCGTGAGCATGGCGATGCTGCCAGCGGATGCCGCCACTTGTTGTCGCACGGCCGGGTTCAGGATCTGCGTTTCCGCGTCCGCGAGCCCGGCGCTGTACGCCGGCGGCATGACCATCGTGCGCGCCAGACCTGCGGTCTCGGATTCCCCGCGAACCGCCTTCTCGACATCGATCAACCGATCGAGCATGGCGCGGGCGTCGTGCGGCCGGTGGTCGGGATCCTTGGCTGTCGCCCACAGAACAAGCTCGTCGAGCTCGGCCGGAACCGCCGCGTTCTTGCTGCTTGGTGTCGGGACTGCGTCGTTCGCATGCTGGTAGGCGATCTGCATGGGCTGCTCGCCCATGAACGGCTGCTCGCCCGTCAGCATCTCGTACAGCATGATGCCGAGCGCATAGATGTCGCTGCGGGCATCCGCAATGCCTCGCGTAACGAGCTCGGGGGAGAGGTAGGCGATCGTGCCGAGCAGCGCCTGGCCGGTCGCAGTGTTCGCTGACGCCGCACGAGCGAGGCCGAAGTCGCCGATCTTGATGCGCCCGTCGTCGGCGAGGAGTACGTTCTCCGGCTTGAGGTCGCGGTGCACGATGCCTGCTTTGTGCGCGGCGGCGAGTCCTCCGAGCACTGCCTCCATGATGTCGATGGTCTGCTCTGGCGTGAGCTTGCCGTAGTCCTTGAGCAGGTCGCGAAGCGTGATGCCCGGCAGGTACTCCATGACCAGGTATGCCATGTCGGAGTCCTGGCCCTGGTCGAAGACGTTGACGACGTTCGGGTGCGCGAGGCGGGCGGCCGAACGGGCCTCCTGCACGAAGCGATTCCGGAACGTGCTGTCGTCGGCCAGATGGCCATGCATGATCTTGATCGCAACGCGGCGCTCGAGTCGCAGGTCAGTAGCCAAATAGACCGTGGCCATGCCGCCGCGGGCGATTCGTGAGCGCACCTGGTATCGGCCGTCGATAAGACGGCCGATCATCGGGTCGGTCTGGCTGGTGCTCACCGTCTGAGTCTATGGAGAGGCGCGGTCGTGAACCGGATAAAACACCGTGAACGCGGGGTCAATGTGCGTGGATCAGCCGAGCTGCGTGAGCCAGACGCGAGCGGATGCCTCCCATGCGGCATACGCGTTCGGATACGCGGAAATCTGCACCGCCTGTGCGGCCTGCGTGACCGTCATTGACGTCCAACCCGGGATATCCAGCAAGCCACGCGTGCGGCCCGCATTGGGATTGCTTGGACCGCCGAAGAAGGCGAGCGACGCCTGCACCGGATCCATGATCTGCTGAGGCGTGCCCCAACCGGTGCTCGATCGCTGCTGGAAAAGACCGAGTGAGTCGCGGTCGCCGTGGTCCAGGTTACGCAATCCCGATTCCTGCATGGCTGCGGCCAGCGCGATGATGAGACCGTATTCACTGACCCCAATGCGCCGGCCGACGGAGACGATGATGGCTGCGTTGTTGCGCATCTCTGCGGTCAGCGGGGTAATCCCGGCCGGTGCGACAGGCGCTGGCACAGGCGCTGGCGCGGCCACCGTCGCCGATACCGGAACCATCGCAGCCGCAACGGCGGTCGGCAGGGTGATGGACTGCCCTGGAAAGATGAGGCTCGAACTCGAGAGGCCGTTGGCGCTGAGCACGGCTCGCACGCTGAGGCCGTGTGCTGCAGCAATGTGACTGATGGTGTCGCCGGAGACGACAGTGTACTTCGCGATGCTCGAGGCGACGGGAGCCGGTGCTGGCGCCGCGGCCGTCTCGGTCAGGACGAGCGTTTGACCGGGGAAGATGAGGCTCTTCCAACTGAGGCCGTTAAGTGCGAGCACGCCGGCGGTGGAGAGCCCGAACCGACTTGCGATGGCCGTCACGGTGTCGCCATTGACGACCGTGTACGTGCGCGGTGCCGCGGCAGTCGTAACCGCCAATCTCGTCGGCGCCGTGTGGGATTGTGGGCGCACCGTGGCTCGAAGCGTGCCGAGCGCCTCGGCCGTGCCGGACTTCACCTTGTCAACGCGCCTGACCGGCTGGGCGGCCTGCGCAGGTGTCACGAGATTGAGGGAGATGGCGATCGAACTGACCAGCACGATGGGAACGGTGGCGAGGCCGCCGCGAGTGAGCCGGCGGTGTGGACGAGGGGCGAGGTGGCGCGGACCGTCGCAGGACGGCTGTGCGGCAATGCCTGCGGCATGCAAGCCAGTGAACGACATGAAACCCCCGACCTGTAGTGATCGCAAATCCGTGAGGATCGTAGATCCGCGATGCCGTAGATCCGTGCTGATCGTACGAGGGTCCACGCTGGCACAGATTGATTAAGGAGTCAACCATAGTGACTGCTGTGATTTGAGTTAATGCAATCGTAACAATTGGGGATTTGTACGACAGGGCACAGCCCGTGGCACTCTAGAAGAGTGACCGACCAACCCGAGCGCACCTGGCTGACCATTCCCGACCTCGTAGACATTCTCGGATTGGGGGTCAGCAGAGTACGCCGCCTGATCGAGGACAGGCAACTCGCCGCCACCAAGGTCGACGGTGTGCTCAAAGTGCCCGCCGACTTCATCAACGGGGGAGAGCCGCTGACGGAGCTTCGCGGGACACTCATGGTGTTGGGTGATGCGGGGTTTGACGACGACGAGGCCATCGCCTGGTTGCTCGAACCGGATGACGTCCTCGGCGTTGCGCCGATCGATGCCCTCCGCGCCGGACGCAAGGCGGAGGTGCGCCGGGTGGCTCAGGCCCTCGGCTAGAAGTTGCGGCGAGTCACCGTCGTCGTCAGCTCACGGAGCTGGTCGCGTGCTCGTTCGCTGAGCGGCGCTCGATCGATCGCCGCGACCGCACGCTCCACATTGCTGGCGATCATGCGTTCAACGCTGTCAACGGCGCCGCTCTCGCGGATGGTCGTCTGGAGCATCCGGATCTGTTGCTCGCTGAGGCTGGGGTCGCCGAGCAGCTCGTCAAGCAGCCGGCGGGAGCCGGTTGGCAGGCTTCGGCGCGCGAGACCGATAAGAACGGTGCGCTTGCCCTCGCGCAGGTCGTCGCCACTTGGCTTGCCCGTGACATCGGCGTCACCGAAGACCCCGAGCAGGTCGTCGCGCAGTTGGTACGCGATGCCCAGGGGCAGGCCGAATTCGCGGAGCGATTCGAGCTGACCGACGGTCGCGCCCGCGAGCGTCGCGCCGATCACAAGTGGCGCCTCAACGCTGTACTTGGCCGACTTGTAGACGATGACCCGCTCGGCGCGGGCCAGGAGCTCCGACTCCGGCTGGGTATTCCAGGCGCGTTCCTCAAGGATGTCCAGATACTGGCCGGCCGTCACCTCCATGCGCATGAGGTTGTACTCGGCGCGGGCGGCGCGGCGGATGGAAACGTCGGCGATCTGATCGAGGCCCTCGTCGAGCAGTTCATCGCTCCAACCGAGCAGGAGGTCGCCGAGCAGGATCGCGGCGGCGCCGCCGAACTCGGCCGAGTCGCCGACCCAGCCGTTCTCCTGATGGAGCCGTTCGAAGCGGCGGTGGCCGGACGGTGCCCCGCGCCGGGTGTCCGACTTGTCGATGATGTCGTCGTGCACGAGCGCAGCCGCGTGGAAGAGTTCGAGTGCGCTCGCCGCCGCAACCACCGTGTCGAGCGTGCGTTCGTCCGCATTCTGGACCGCGGAATGGGCGCCATTTCCGGTTCCGTGCACGCTCTGCCATCCCCAGTAACAGAACAGCGCCCGGAAGCGTTTACCGCCACTGAGAAATTCCCGTGAGAACGAGTCGAGGGCTCCGAGATCATTGCCGATCGAGAGGAGAATGGAAGTGCGTTCATCGAGGAAACCATCGATTCTGGTCTGAATCAGATCGACGAGTCGTATGCTTTCTCCCACACGCCTAGCCTAGCCAAGGCGGCTGGACTAGAATGAGACGTTACAACGCGTCGATCCCGAAGCAGAGGGGGAATGAGATGCCGCTTTCAGAACGTGAGCAGCGCCTCCTCGAAGAGATGGAGCGCAGCCTCTATCACAATGACGCCGATTTCGTGGCGACAGTAGGGGCACGGCGAGGGCGGCCGGCCTATCGTTCGATCGTGCTCGGCATCCTTCTCGCCGTTGTCGGCATCGCGGTGCTCGTGACTGGTGTCCTGGTGCAGGCGGCAATCGTCGGCATCCTGGGATTCGTTCTGATGTTCGCGGGCGTTCTGGTCGCGATCGCCCCGCCCAAGCAACAGGCGGCCTCGCTCGACGATGTGTCCCACAAACCGAACACGCAGCCGCGAGGTACCTCACAACAGGGCTTCATGGACAAGCTCAATGACCGCTGGGACAAAAGGCAGGACGGACACAACTAGCGCGCGCTGCGCAGCGCCGCTCCATTCCTCAGGGTCGATCCTCGGATCGGCCCTTTTTTTGTGCCTGGCGCCCGCCAATTTACTCCAATTCCCTCCACCTCCTGCTTCCCTGTGTTTTCAACGGGGGCAACACGCCAAAGCGACAAAAAGCGAGCTATTTCATTGAATGGTGGTTTGTTGTGGAGTAAAGTGGAGCAACGCAGCAGCCTTGGCAGGAGAGTGGGGGGAGAGGCCAATGTTTCTTGGCACCTATGCCCCCAAGCTCGACGAAAAGGGCCGCATCATCCTCCCGGCGAAGTTTCGCGACGAGCTCGCATCCGGAATCGTGATGACGCGCGGTCAGGAGCACTGCGTCTATGTCTTCAGCCAGCGTGAGTTCGAGCTGCTGCACGAGAAGATCCGCCAGGCGCCGGTCACGAGCAAGCAGGCCCGCGACTACCTCCGCGTGTTCCTCTCGGGGGCGAGCGCAGAGACTCCGGACAAGCAACACCGCGTGACGATTCCCTCTCCGTTGCGGTCGTACGCCGGACTCGAGCGCGAGCTCATCGTCATCGGCGCGGGCAGTCGTGCAGAGATCTGGGATGCCGAGGCATGGGAGACCTACCTGGCCGAGCAGGAAGCATCATTCGCGAATACGACGGAGGAGGTGATTCCGGGACTCTTCTAGCCCCTGGAGCCTGACCCCCAGCCATCGACCGCCCTGGCACACTTCCCCGGTGCCAGGTCGGAATGGATGGGGATCAGGAATCAGGAGCGACCCGAACACCATGGCCGCCAACCAGTTACACACTCCTGTCATGCTCGAACGCTGCGTCGAGCTGCTCGGTCCTGCCCTCAGCGATCCTGGCGCGATCCTTGTCGACGCCACGCTCGGGATGGGTGGCCATTCCGAGGCGTTCCTGACGCGATTCCCCGAGCTCACCCTCGTCGGTCTCGACCGGGATCCCGAGGCATTGTCGATCGCGGGGGAGCGCCTTCTGCCGTTCGGTGATCGGGTGCACCTCGTGCACACGGTGTACGACGGCATCGACACGGCGCTCGAGGATCTCGGCATTGACGAGGTCAACGGCGTGCTGTTCGATCTCGGCGTCTCGTCCCTGCAGCTGGACAAGGTCGATCG
The DNA here is from genome assembly GCA_030840105.1 of Microbacteriaceae bacterium. Classification (GTDB taxonomy): domain Bacteria; phylum Actinomycetota; class Actinomycetes; order Actinomycetales; family Microbacteriaceae; genus JAUZGC01. Next base: position 9,927 of record JAUZGC010000269.1, on the reverse strand, counting down.
TGGGTTCTCGTACTCGAAGGATGCGCCGCTCGACATGCGCATGGACTCGACGAGCGAGCTCACTGCGGAGGCGATCCTCGCGAACTACAGCGAGTCCGAGCTCCGCCGGATCTTCCACGAATATGGCGAGGAGCGGCTCGCCGCCCGCTACGCGCGGCGCATCGTCGAGGAGCGGAGGGAGCATCCGTTCATCCGCTCCGCCCAGCTCGTCGAGGTCATCACGGCGGCGACGCCGGTCGCGGTGCAGAGGCAGGGCCATCCAGCCAAGCGTGTCTTCCAGGCGTTGCGGATCGAGGTCAACCAGGAACTCTCCGTGCTCGAGCGCGCCATCCCGCGCGCGATCGACGCGCTGGCAGTCGGAGGGCGCATGGTCGTCATGGCGTACCAGTCGCTCGAGGACCGCATCGTCAAGAGAATCCTCCAGGCGGGCTCGAGTTCGAGCGCACCGGCCGGCCTCCCGGTCGAGTTGCCTGAGCACAGGCCCGACCTGAAGCTCCTGATTCGCGGTGCCGAACTGGCCAGCGACGAGGAGAAGGCGGCAAACCCGCGTGCGACGCCCGTGCGCCTGCGCGCCATCGAGAGAGTGAGGAGGCGCTGATGAGCACGAATCTGGCACAGTCACGTGGGGCTGCCGACTGGGTCGGTCGACCGGCGGCGCGTCCACACGAGGATGAGCGGCCGAGTCACCTCGAAGTCGTCACGACGCGCAGCCAGCGCCGGGCACGGCCGCGCACGGTCTACGCGCTCGTCACGGTTGGCACGTTGCTGGCGATTGTCGTCGCGCAGCTCCTGCTCAGCATCGCCGTGTCGCAGGGTGCGTACCAGATCGGAAGCCTCCAGCAGACGCAGAAAGCGTTGCAGCGCAGTTACCAGGCCGCGACCGAAGACTTGAACCGGATCTCATCGCCGCAAAATCTCGCCAATGATGCGAATGCGTTGGGGATGGTCAGCAACAACAATCCCGTGTACCTCAGGCTCTCCGACGGCGCCATTCTCGGCACGCCGACACCCGCCGCCGCGAGTGCGGGGACCGTGACCGGAGGGCAGGGCAACCTGGTTCCCAACGCGCTCCTGGCTGGCGTACCCCTGATCACGGGCGCGCCCGCGGGTTCGAGCGCCGCACCTTCGGCAACCGCTGCGCCCGGGGCCGCGGCGGGCACCGCGGCCGGTAATCCAGCACAGGCCGGTAATCCAGCACAGGCGGGTGCGCCGCTCCAGTCGACGCCGAAGCCGACCGCACCGTTGACCGACGCGCTGCCGTCGCCGGTAACGCATTAACAGGTTGACGTGAGGACGCAAGCACAGATGACCATGAAGTCCATGCGGCGCCGCACCGTGGTGACAGTCGCTGCCATCGTGGCGTTCGTCGGGATCCTTGGCTTCAGGCTCGTCGACATCCAGGTTGTGAACGCCGACGAAATCAAAAAGACCTCGGTTATCGGCCAGCCTGTCCCGATGACGCTCTACGGAAGCCGTGGCTCGATCGTCGATACAAACGGCGTCACGTTGGCAGACACCGTCGTTCGCTACGACGTGCAGGTCTCGCCCTCGGTCGCTGTCCTCGACAAGGCCGCGTACACCACAGACGTCAACGCCATTGGCGCCGCAACGGGCCAGGGCGGCGCGGCGGTGCAGAAGATCATTTCGGATGCCCTCGCCGTGAATCCCAAGTCACAGTATGCCTTGGTCATCAAGGGCATCGACGTGACGAAATACGACAAGCTAATTGCCCTGAAGAGCTCCCTCAACATCCAATGGATCTACTTCACCAGGGACAGCACGCGTGTCTACCCGGATGGTGCCGTCGCCGGCAACCTCATCGGGTTCGTCGGGTCGGATGGCAAGCCGCAGGCCGGCCTCGAATCGTCGGAGAACAGCTGTCTCGCCGGCACGAATGGCTCGGAGACATACCAGCAGGCCCTCGACGGCACACCGCTCCCCGGCACGACCGTGACACAGAAGCCGGCCACGAATGGCGGCACCCTTCAGCTCACGATCAACAGCGATCTGCAGTGGTTTTCCCAACAGCAACTTGCGCAGGTCGTGCCAGCGCTCGGCGCCAAGTTCGGGTTCGTGACCGTGGCAGACGCGAAGACCGGCAAGCTGCTCACGGTTGCGCAGTATCCGTCTGTCGACCCGAACAACGTCGGCGCGACTCCACCGAATTTCTGGGGAGCCATGTCATTCACCACGCCGTTCGAGCCGGGCTCGACGTTCAAGGCGTTGACTGCAGCGGCCCTCATCGACACGGGTAAGGCGACCCCGGAGTCGCAGGCGCTGACCCCGTACACCTTCACGTCTCCCCAAGGTGCGAAGCTGCACGACGCCGGATATCACGCCCCGGAGCGGCTCACCCTCACGGGCGTGCTCATGCTCTCCTCCAACGTCGGTATGTCGATCCTCGGTCAGCGCCTCAGCTCCCAGGATCGCTACAACTACCTCAAGGCGTTCGGAATCGGGTCGAAGACGGGCGCGTTCGCGGGAGAGTCGGCCGGAATTCTCAACCCCGTGAGCACGTGGGACGACCAGACCAAGTACGCGACGATGTTCGGCCAGGGTGTATCCGCAACCCAGATCCAGATGGTGAGCGCCTACCAGGCACTCGCAAACGGAGGCGTGCGGATTCCGCTGACGCTTGTGGCCGGATGCAAGAACGCCGACGGTACCGTCACGAAGGCCCCACAGGCTGCCCCAACGCGCGTCATCAGCGCGCAGACGGCGTCGACGACACTCGGCATGATGGAGAGTGTCATCACCAAGGGCGAGCTCGCGAAGCAACTCAACATCCCCGGATATCGCATCGCGGGCAAGACGGGAACGGCCCAGCAGCCGGACGGCAAGGGCGGATACCTTCCGAGCTACTACGTCTCCGTGATGGGCGTGGCCCCTGCCGAAAACCCGCAGTACGTCGTTTCGGTCAACCTCGGCTACCCGACTACGCTTACTTCGTCGGCAGCAGCGGCCCCGCTGTTCAAGACCATCATGAGCCAGGTGCTGAAGACCTACCGGGTCAAGCCGTCGACCACTCCACCGCCCAACTACGCGCCGTATTACTGAAAGTGAGCCTTGTACGTGATCGCTCTGAAACTCGGGCAGATCGCCGAGGCAATATCAGGATCGCTCCGTGTCGACGGCACGGATGCGACATCCGAGACCGTGATCGACGGACCGGTGCACACGGATTCGCGTGAAGTCGAACCCGGTTCGATCTTCTTCGCCAAGCCGGGTGATGTCACGGACGGCCACCTCTTCGCACCACAGGCGGTTGAACGCGGAGCCGCCCTTCTCGTCGTCGAGCGCCCGCTCGAGCTACCGGTCCCTCAGCTCGTCGTCGACGACGTGGTCGTCGCGCTCGGTGCCCTCGCGGCCGAGGTCGTCTCCCGCGTGCGTTCGCTCGGCCGGCTCAGGGTCGTCGGCATCACGGGATCGAACGGCAAGACCACGACCAAGAACATCCTGCGTTCGATGCTCGAGAAGGTCGGACCGACGATCGCACCGCGCGGTTCGTTCAATAACGAGGTCGGTGCGCCAATGACCATGCTCGAACTCACCGAGGAGACCGAGTTCCTCGTCGTCGAGATGGGTGCGAGCGGGGCCGGCGAGATCGCCAGGCTGGTTCGCATGGCCAAGCCAGACATCGGGGTCGTGCTCAAGGTCGGCCTGGCCCACGCCGGCGAGTTCGGCGGCATCGAGGCGACGCTCGCGGCGAAGACGGAGATGGTGAGCGATCTGGCTGCAACGGATGTCGCGATCCTCAACGCCGACGACCCGCGGGTCGCGTCCATGGCGGACAAGACGGCCGCACGCGTGCTCTGGTTCGGCCTCGACGCCAGGGCAGAGGTCAGCGGAAGGGATGTCGTCGCGACCTCGCGCGGTACATCGTTCACCCTCGTGGTCCCGTCAGGAGAGAAGCGCCCGGTCGCATTCCGTGTGCTCGGCGAGCACCACGTCATGAACGCCCTGGCCGCAGCCGCAGTCGCCCACACGCTCGGTGTCGGCGCAGATGACATCGTTGCCGCTCTCGAGTCCGTGCAGCGCGCAGAGCGCTGGCGCATGGAGGTCATGGGCGGTGCACGCGGAGTCACGATCATCAACGACGCGTACAACGCGAGTCCCGATTCGATGGCGGCGGCGCTGAAGACGCTCGCCCAGATCGCCGAGCCAGGTACTCGCACGGTCGCCGTGCTTGGCGAGATGAGCGAACTCGGCGAATTTGCCGGTGAAGAACATGACAGGATCGGGCTCCTTGCCGTGCGGCTCAACATCGGCCAGCTCATCGTGGTCGGCCCAGCGGCACGCCGCATGCACATCTCGACCATCAACGAGGGCTCCTGGGATGGTGAATCGCTCTATGTCGACACGCCGGACGAGGCCTACGACCTCCTTGCAGGCACACTGAAATCGGGGGATACCGTCCTCGTCAAGTCATCAAACTCGGCTGGACTTCGGTTTCTCGGTGATCGACTGGGAGACTTGTTCTCATGAGCGCACTCCTGCTGTCCGGCGCACTCGCCATGGCGTTCACCCTTTTCCTCACCCCGATCTTCATCAGGCTGTTCAAGAAGCTCGAGTGGGGGCAGTTCATTCGAGACGACGGTCCGAAGAGCCACCACGCCAAACGGGGCACGGCAACCATGGGTGGCATCCTGATCATCCTCGCCACGCTGTTCGGGTATTTCGTTGCCATGCTTGCGACAGGTTCGCGCGCCTCGATCTCGGCACTGCTCGTGCTCTTCCTCATGATCGGGCTCGGCATCGTGGGATTCATCGACGACTTCCTGAAGACGCGCAATCAGCGCAGTCTTGGCCTTGGCGGGTGGGCAAAGGTCGCCGGTCAGGTCATCGTCGCGTCGGTGTTCGCATTTCTCGCCATCAACTTCCCCAACCGGGTCGGCGAGGTCCCCGCGTCGATGACGATCTCCTTCATCCGGGATACGCCCATCAACTTCGCGACGCTCACCAACTTCGGCGCCGTGGGCGTCGTCGCGGCGTACGTGCTGTACCTGATTTGGATCAACTTCATCGTGACGGCCACGTCGAACGGTGTGAACGTCACCGATGGACTTGACGGGCTGGCGGTCGGCGCCTCGATCCTCGCACTCGGCTCGTACATCATCATCGGGTTCTGGCAGTCGATCCAGTCCTGCTTCAGCGCCAGGATTGACCCGACGAATGTCTACAAGTGCTACGACGTGCGCGACCCGTTCGATCTCGCGATCGTCGCAACGGCCATCGTCGGTGCGCTCGTCGGATTCCTGTGGTGGAATACTTCACCGGCCCAGATCTTCCTCGGTGACACCGGATCGCTCGCGCTCGGCGGGGCGGTCGCTGGGATGGCGATCCTCAGCCACACCGAACTGCTCCTGATCCTGATCGGTGGGCTCTTCGTCATCGAGGCGGGATCCGTGATCGTGCAACGGGCGTACTTCAAGCTCACGCATGGCAAGCGCATCTTCCTGATGAGCCCGATCCATCATCATTTCGAGCTCAAAGGCTGGGCAGAGATCACTGTCGTCGTGCGGTTCTGGATCGTCGGCGGCCTTCTGGTGGCCGCGGGCGTCGGTTCCTTCTACCTCGAGTGGCTGGCTCGATAGTGCCAGCGGGCGCTCTCGCGGACCGGCTCGCTTCGCTGACCAGCTGGCACGCAGACTGGTCCGGCCTGCGTGTCGCCGTCCTGGGCCTCGGCGTAACGGGCTTCTCGGTGGCCGATACCCTCGTCGAGCTCGGTGCACGCGTCCTGGTTGTGACCTCCTCGGCCGATGACGAGCGCTCGATGCTGCTCAAGGTCATCGGCGCCGATCTTCTCGAGCAGGCGGACTTGTCGACGCCGCCGGTACGGCTCGTCGAGTTCGATCCTGAGCTCATCGTCGTGTCGCCGGGTTTCCCGCCCGATCATGGCCTGCTGGCCTGGGCGGCCGACCACGGACTGGCGGTCTGGGGTGACGTCGAGCTCGCCTGGCGCCTGCGCGACAAGATGGGGGACCCTGCGGACTGGATCATGGTCACGGGTACCAACGGCAAGACCACGACCGTCCAGCTGACGGCGACCATGCTCGCGGCCTCGGGTCTTCGTGCTGCACCGTGCGGCAATATCGGGGTTCCCGTGCTTGACGCCATTCGCGACCCGCAGGGTTTCGATGTGCTCGTTGTGGAGCTTTCAAGCTTCCAACTGCACTGGGTCAATCGCAATCCGGGCGGTGAGCTTTCGCCGTATTCGAGCGTGTGCCTCAACGTCGCCGATGACCACATCGACTGGCACGGCTCGATCGAGGCCTATCACGCGGCCAAGGCCGCGGTGTACGAGAACACGCGCGTCGCGTGTGTGTACAACCGTGCGGATCCGGCGACGGAGGCGATGGTTCGGAACGCGGACGTCGTCGAGGGCGCGCGTGCGATCAGCTTCGGTCTGGACATTCCAGGGCCGAGCGATTTGGGCATCGTCGATGGGATCCTGTGCGACCGCGCATTCCTCGAGGACCGCCACCGGAGTGCCATCGAACTCACGACGATCGACGAGCTGGACAAGGCCGGCCTCGCTGCGCCGCATATCGTGGCCAACATCCTCGCGGCGAGCGCGCTGGCACGTTCGCGCGGCGTCGACGCGCGTGTGATTCACGATGTGCTCGCGACGTTCCGCCTCGATGCACACCGCATCGAAGTCGTGCGCGTCGAGGGCGGCGTGCGCTGGATCGACGACTCCAAGGCGACAAATCCCCACGCAGCGGATGCCTCGCTCCGCGCGTTCGAATCGGTCGTCTGGGTCGCCGGCGGGCTTCTCAAGGGCACCGACGTCGACGAACTCGTCGCGCGCCATGCGGCGCGTCTGCGCGCCGCCATCCTGATCGGCCGGGATCGAGACGCTCTTCGCGCGGCATTCGCACGACACGCGCCCGATCTTCCCCTCTATGAGGTCGAGGCAAACGAGACTAAAGAGGTAATGCCGACCGCGGTGAAACTCGCCGGGGAGGTTGCTCAGGCGGGGGACACCGTTCTCCTCGCTCCGGCCGCCGCTTCATGGGACCAGTTCACGGACTACGCGGAACGCGGCCGGTTGTTCGCGGCAGCAGTTCACGAGTTCTTGGGAGGTGAGGCGGATGACGAGTCCGCCTCGGGTCATTAGACCGACCAGGCCTCCCCGGCCGGGCGTGCAGCCGCCGATCGCGGAATCGACGTCGGGGATGTCCTCTGCGCGGATCTCGCTGGGCCGGGTCTTCCGGGCCGAGTCGTCCAACTACTTGATGTTGCTCGGCCTCACGCTCTTCATGGTCGTTTTCGGCCTGATCATGGTGCTCTCCTCGTCATCGGTCGTGTCGCACGCGACCACCAACAACTTTTTCTCCGCGTTCTGGTCGCAGGGCATCTTCGCCCTCATCGGTCTTCCGCTCATGCTCATTGCATCGCGAATGCCATCCCGGTTCTGGAAGAAATCGGCGTGGGTCCTGCTCGCCGGCTCCTGCCTGCTGCAGGTGGTGGTCCTCACGACCCCGCTCGGTTTACCTGCGGTCGGCGGCAATCGCAACTGGTTGCACCTTGGCGGCTTGACCGGTCAGCCGTCCGAGGCTATCAAGGTCGCTCTTGCCTTGTGGCTCGGGGTGGTGCTCGCCCGCAAGCAGGACCTGCTCGGCAAATGGAAGCACGTCGTGATCCCGCTCATCCCCATCGGAGGCGGCGCGATCCTGCTCGTCACGATCGGTGGCGACCTCGGAACCACGATGATCATGGCGGGATTCGTCCTCGGCGCGCTGTTCTTCGCCGGCGTGAAGCTTCGGCATCTCATCATCGGCAGCGCGGTCATCGCCTCGGCAGCGGTCGTGGTCGCGCTCACGAGCGCCAGCAGGGTCGGCCGGATCTCGGCCTTCTTCGGCGGGACGAGTGCGGTCAATCCGGATGTCCAGTGGCAGATCAACAACGGAAACTACGCCCTCGCATCCGGCGGAATCTTCGGAGTCGGCCTTGGCAACTCACATGCGAAGTGGTCATGGCTCCCCGCGGCAGACACGGACTTCATCTTCGCCGTCATCGGTGAAGAACTCGGCCTGATCGGGGCCGTCCTCGTGCTCGTCCTGTTCGTGCTGCTCGCCATCACCTTCCTGCGCATCATCAACGCAAGCACCGACCCGTTTGCGCGCATCACGACCGCGGCGATCATGGTCTGGATCATCGGCCAGGCCCTCGTGAACATCGGGGTGGTGTTGGGGGTCATCCCGGTGCTCGGGGTTCCGCTCCCACTGATCTCTGCGGGAGGAACTGCGATGATCAGTTCCATGTTCGCAATCGGCATCGTGCTTTCATTCGCGCGTGAATCCAGTCGGGCGCACACGCGGGCATGACGACCTACCTTCTTGCCGGCGGGGGAACCGCCGGGCACGTCAACCCATTGCTCGCCGTGGCCGACCGACTGCGCGAAGATGACGCGAACGCAGAGGTTCTCGTGCTCGGTACCGCCGAGGGGCTCGAGGCGCGCCTCGTTCCCGCTCGGGGCTATGAGCTCCTCACGATCCCGCGACTGCCGTTCCCGCGTCGTCCGAACGCGGCAGCCCTGCGCTTCCCCGCCGCTTTCCGGCGGGCGGCGGGCCTGGTCGGCAGCATGATCCGCGATCGCGGTGTGGATGCCGTCGTCGGGTTCGGTGGCTACGCATCCGCGCCCGCATACTCGGCAGCACGACGCGCGGACGTGCCGCTCATCCTGCACGAAGCGAACGCGCGACCGGGGCTCGCCAATCGGCTGGGCGCGCGCTACACGCAATTCGTGGGCGTGGCGTTCGACGGCACGCCGCTCCGGCACGCACGGTTCGTCGGCATGCCGCTCCGCCGCGAGGTGGAGTCCCTCGATCGCGCAGCGGCCAGGCCGGAGGCGCTCGAGTTCTTCCGCCTCGCCGCCGACCGGCCGACGCTGCTCGTGACGGGCGGCTCGCTCGGCGCGCGCAGGCTCAACCGGACGCTCCTCGAATCGGCATCACGCATCGTGGATGCGGGCTTCCAGGTCGTGCACATCCAGGGCGGGCGATCCGAGTTCACCGACCCGGGCATCGAACACTACCGGCTTCTCGACTATTGCGATCGCATGGAACTCGCCCTTGCGGTCGCCGACTTCGCCGTCGCCAGGGCGGGTTCGGCGACCGTGAGCGAGTTCGCCGCGCTGGGCATCCCCGCCGTGTATGTTCCCTTCCCGATCGGCAACGGTGAGCAGCGTTTCAACGCCGCGGGGGTGGTCGGTGCCGGTGGCGGCATCCTGCTCGACGATGCCGCGTTCCTGCCGGCGTGGGTCGACTCCACCCTGCTCCCGCTGCTCGCCGACACGGCCAAAGTTGCCGACATGGCCGCGCGCGCAGCGAGTGTCGGCGTGCGCGACGGGTCGGACCGGATGGTGTCGCTCATCCACAGCGCTCTCTAGATCGCGTACCGTCATACTGAAGGATTCCCGCGGTCAAGCCGCGAATCGAGAAGGAAGCGCAAGACACGTGATCAAGCCCGATCTGTCCATGACGATCCCCGACGAGCTCGGAAAGATCCACTTCGTGGGCATTGGCGGTTCGGGGATGAGCGGCATCGCGCGCCTCTTCCTCGAGGCAGGTTTCACGGTCACCGGCTCTGACGCCCGCGAGTCCGCCAACGTCGAAGCCATGCGCGAGCTTGGCGCCACGGTGGTGATCGGCCACGACGCTGCCAACGTGGGGGACGCAGACACGCTCGTGGTCACGGGGGCACTGTGGCAGGACAACCCCGAGTACACCCTCGCGCTCGAGAAGGGCCTGCCCGTGTTGCACAGGGCGCAGGCACTCGCGTGGCTCATCGCCGGCCAGCGCCTGGTCTCCGTGGCCGGCGCGCACGGCAAGACGACGTCGACGGGCATGATCGTCACGGGTCTGCTCGGGATCGGCGAGGATCCAAGTTTCGTCAATGGCGGCGTTATCGAATCCCTGGGCG
>JAUZGC010000235.1 GCA_030840105.1 Microbacteriaceae bacterium | reverse complement strand
TCAAAAAAGTGTGGGCAAAGTGTGGGCACAGGGGTGGTAGTGGCGCATCGCCAGCGTGTGATGTATCAGGACATCTCTGACAAATCTGCATCAGGACATCTCTGACACTTCATGTATCAGGACATCTCTGACACTCTCAGGGTTTTGAAGTTGCGGTCGTAAGCGAAGTCCGGGCTGCAACTTTGCCGATCAGGGGGTTGTGAGTGTGGCTTGCGCCTGGACACCCTTCCACTGACGACATCTCGGTACCCGCGGTACCCCACGCGCCAGACGTTGAATGAAAGTCGATCTGAATATTGCTGACCGTGCAACCCCACTGCCCATATACGTCGGACCAAGGGACCTTCTTCCAGTACGCCTGGAGGTCCTGGCTGAAAGCGAGGAATTGAGCGTCGGACGCGTTAGCTGCCAGAACAGGAGCGGTGTTCGTCGCAGTGAACGCCGCGACTGCCGCTTCACTGGCTGCCTGTGCGGCGGCCGGGATTTCCGGGCCGGACGGTTGCGGTGTCGCCGCCTGAGCCCCACTCGCCCCGGCAAGCGCGAATGCGGCCGTCAACGCCACCGCTAACACGCCTCGTGTAATTCCATTCAACTTCATTGTTCTTTACCCCTTTGTGAATGAATTCCCAGCTAATTAATGTGGTCTAAATTGTCTACCCTGAGCCAGATCATGCCGCAGACCGTATTTCGTGGTCAATAGCGGAGTTCGCTAAGTCAAGGGAATCTGAACCGCCCTGGGGCGCCCACTTCACCTGGCCGGATTGTGGTCGAATTCGGGCGCGAGGCCCAGCTATCTCTTGGTGTTTGGCGGTAGGACGCCGCCAATGAGATCGAAAGCCGAACAACCCTGGCCGGTGCCACGCCCCTCGAACTGGGGGAGACGGTTTGACGGTCCCGGGGCAATAGGTTTACGCATGGCACGAGATTCCGCCCGCGTTCGGCACCGTGGGCACACTCGGCAGCGACTGCAACGCGCGCTATTCACTTCGCTGTTGAACCGCCGTCTCGTGCGGGTTGGCGCACGGCTACGTGCCGGGGCAGCTGTCTGTTCCTGGCGAAGGTCCGCGGATGTGTTTCTCGCGAGGAGGGGGCGTGGTGTCGCAAGTCGATGTGCCGACTCGAATTTCGGGAGCTATCCCAAGGGGCATCCATTCGTTCGTTATCGGGCGTCGTGCGCGGCTTGCGGTTGCAGTTGGTGCGCTGGGTGCTGGCGTCTCGGTTCTGGGTGATTGGGTTCCGTCGTATTGGAGCGACGAGGTTGCAACGTTACAGGCGGCGCGTCTTGGGTGGCCGGACCTGTTCAAGCTTCTCCGCACCAAGGACGCAGTGCACGGGCTCTATTACTGCCTCATGCACGTCTGGATTGCCGTATTTGGTGAATCGGAGCTTGCTACTCGATCCTTGTCGGCGATTGCGGTTGGTCTCGCCGCGGCAGGTCTTGTTGTCCTCGGATTTCTCCTTCACCGGGCGCAAACCGGTGTGCTCGCAGGCATCATCTTTTGCGTTCTCCCTCGAACCACCTTCATGGGGTCCGAAGCGCGTTCGTATGCCTTGGGTGCGGCTATTGCCGTGTGGGCGTTCGTCGCCTTGCTCGTCGCGGCAACGAGACGAGCGTGGGGCTGGTGGTCGCTGTACACGGCCTTGATGGTCCTCGGAACCTACATGTTTCTGTACAACGCACTGCTGTTAGTCGCGCACGGCGTCTACCTTCTGCTCACGCGTCGTGAGCCTCGCATCCTCCTGAGCTGGCTAGTCGCAGCAGCATTGGCTTGCGTGACGTCCGCACCCTTAGTCCAGCTGAGTATTGGACAGAAAGAACAAATCGCGTGGCTATCTGACCAACCGGTCGTGAACGTGTGGACGATCGTCGTTGAGCCATGGTTTGAGAGTTCCTGGCTGGTGGCAGCCATTGCCTGGGCTGCCATTGCCGCACTTGCGTTCCGCTTCAAGCGCATGGCACGCCCGAGCGCCTTCAACGCTTTTGTGCTGGCCGGAGCGTGGGCGTTCGTACCCCTGGCGCTCTTGTTGAGTGCGGATGCGGTCGCCGGACCGCTATATACGTCCCGGTACCTGTCGTTCACGGCACCAGGACTCGCCCTTCTGCTGGCACTGGCGGTGGTCAGTTTCAAGCGCTGGATCGGCGGATCAATTCTTGTCGCACTGATCGTTGCGGCTGCGCCGACGTACATTGCCCAGCGTCAACCATTCGCGAAGAACGGTGGCAGCGACCTCCGCGAAATCGCCGAGACGGTCGCCTCACACGCCTCACCCGGAGACGCATTCTTCCTACAGAATGATGGGCCTGTGACCCTTCGCCCACGGCTCGCGTTCAATGCGTATCCGTCTTTATTCGCTTCACTGGACGACGTAGCTCTTATCCGCTCAGACCTCACCAAGGGCCACTATGCGGACGTGACATTCACTCCGGACGAACTGCCGTATCGAGTGGCCAACACACACGCGGTGTGGGTTGTGACCAGCACCCAAGGATCTCACGACGCTACCGAGATCGGTGTCGTGCTGGGCAACCGGGGCCTTCATGAAGTCGCGACCTACCGACTCAACCGCGACACGGTCTCCAAATACTCCCGCTGAACGTGGGAGTGGGGGTCTTCTGATGGCGCCCCATCCGAAGGTCGCCGCGAATTGGGGACGCCGTGGCCGGCGTCAGATTCCCGCGATGAACTACTCACCTGCCTCGCGCCAGTCGACTCCCGAGCGAAGCCCGATTCCTCGAAACATTGATTACCGAATTCAACGCACTCATTACGAGAGATGGGATAGCCATCGCCGAGTGAAACACAGTCAACAAATTGCTTAGCTGAAAATTGAATTAGTTGATGGATGCACGCAGGCACTTTTAGTGGAGGGCTCGCGCAGCCCCGAAATGACAGGGGTTCCGTGTAAACCTAGTTGCATGGCGAATCGGGGGGTTTCGAGTAAGGACAATCGACGAGCTGCGTCCTACCAGGCAGCGGCAGGAACACGAGGCGGCCGCGATCCGGCGCGCCGCGGAGCACGAGCGCGAGGCTGCGCAGCGGCGCGCCGCCGACGCGTTGCTTGGGCTCGAGGCCAGATGGGGCACCCACGTCGACGCCCTTAAACGGCTGGGCCAGGTCTCGCAGGCCCTCGGACGACTCCGGCGTGAGCAGGACGCCGCGCTTCTCGAACGTGATGAGCTCATTGCTCAACTCCGAGAAGTTGGCGAGAGTTGGAACTCGCTAGCGGCGCGAACGGGATTGAGCCGGCATGCGCTCAGCAAGCGAATCTCCAGCGCCGAGAGTTCGCGGGAGCGCTAGCAGCCAGCCACTCGGAGAATGGTACGATATTTTGTACCATTTGGAGGAATCATGGCCATCACGGCAAGCGAAGCACGAAGCGACCTGTTCGGACTGATCGAGCGGGTCAACCTCGACCAGACCGAGGTCGAGATCACGTCCAAGCGCGGCTCCGCTGTGCTGATGTCCAAGGACGAGTACGACTCCCTACTGGAGACGACCTACCTGCTCCGCTCCCCCAAGAACGCCCGCCGACTGATCGACGCCATCGAGAGCGCGCGCGCCGGCAACGTCACGGAGCACGACCTCGACCAGTGAGTGACAGAAAGCTAGCCTGGACGGCCGGCGGCTGGGAAGACTACCTCTACTGGCAGGGCCAAGACCGGCGCACACTCAAACGCATCAACCTCCTGATTGAGGACATCCTGCGCGACGACCCTTTTGAGGGCGTCGGCAAACCGGAACCCCTGAAGCACGCATTGGCCGAAGCGTGGTCGCGTCGCATCGACGAAGCCAATCGGCTCGTCTACCTCGTCGATGACGCCTACGTGATCATCCTGCAGGCCCGCTACCACTACTGAGCCGACAGATCGAAAAGATTCTCGCCCGCCCTGCACGAAGCATTTTCGCGCGTTGAGAGACCATGTCAAGGGTGCAGCTCCGCTTATCGCAGAGCCACGCGCAGCGCCCTTGACATGGTCTCGCAACGCGCCACCAGCCAGGATCGGGACGGACGAGAAGAGCACGGAGTCGTCCTGGTGGGATCTAGGCAGCTGTCACGCAGATGTTGTTGCGCGCGATTTTGCCGCTACCCACGGAACTTGTCAGTGGAAGTTCGTCAAGCAGGGGGGCGAAACTAAGAGTCAATCGGGCTCAGGAGGTAACGATGGGAAGCATCACTCCGTACGAAACAACAGCAGGCCGCCGTTGGCGCGTGCGCTACCGCACGCCGGAGCACGCTCAGACGGACAAGCGCGGCTTCACCACGAAGCGATCAGCCGAGCTGTACCTCGCCAACCTCGAAGTCGCGAAGGCGACCGGCGCATTCGTGTCCGCGGCTGCCGCACGAGTCACAGTCGGCGAGTTGGCCATCGATTGGCTGGCGAACAAGCAGCAAGCACTCAAACCCTCGAGCTACCACTCCATCGCCGTCTCCTGGCGTGTTTACGTCGGCCCACGATGGGCCACAACGCCCGTGGGGGCCATTCGTCCAAGTGCCGTGGAGCAGTGGATCCGAGAGCTCGGCCAAGGAACAGCGGTCACCCATAAAAGCGACGGGAAGAACATCCCGGCTGCAGACACGCGCCCACGATCGGCGACAGTGGCACTCCGCTCGCTCGGCGTTCTTGCCGGCATCCTCGATATGGCGCTCAAGGACGGCCGCGTGCCCAAGAACGTCGCGCGCCGCACCGAGGGAGCGCCACGCAAAGTCTCGAACAAGCCCCGGCGCTATCTCAGCCACGCCGAGGTCACGCGCTTCGCCTCAGCGGCATCGACGCCAACGCAACGAACTATGATCGTCCTCCTGGCATACTGCGGACTGCGTTGGGGAGAAGCGGTCGGGTTGCGGGTGCGAGACCTGAACATGTTGCGGCGTCGCCTGCAGATCAGTCGCACGGCTACCGAGGTCAACGGCACGATTCTCGTTGGGGCGCCGAAATCCTGGGAGAAGCGCGCGGTCCCGTTTCCGAACGTTCTGAGCGAGGCCCTTGCGCAACTCTGTGAGGGCAAGTCTCCCGATGATCTCGTCTTCGCCGATCGCTTCGGGCAGTTCCTTCGCCGGCCGAAGACGAGTGCCGGCACCTCATCCTGGTTCCTCGACGCGCTAACGTGGTCCGGGATCGAAAGACTGACCCCGCACGATCTTCGACACACCGCTGCGAGTCTCGCCGTGAGCTCCGGCGCGAACGTGAAAGCCGTCCAACGGATGCTCGGCCATAAGTCGGCCGCGATGACACTCGACACCTATGCGGATCTGTTCGAGGACGATCTCGACGAGGTCGCTGAAAGGCTCGACCACGGCGCTCGCAGCGCCAACATCCAAGCCGTCTGGTCGCAACCCTGAACTCAATCTCGCGAAGCACAGTGTGATCACAATGACCCCAATAGTGCCTAGCGAAATCACTTTGTGCTCAAAAAAGTGTGGGCAAAGTGTGGGCACGGGACAAAACTGGGGCCTTCTCCGAAACCGGAAAAGGCCCCAACTTCCGCGTGATTACGCGGATCTCAAGCAACATGCGACAGCGACCGAATGGTGGAGATGGGGGGAATTGAACCCCCGTCCACTGCTGTGGTCATATGCCTTCTACGGGTGTATCCAATGGAAACGTTTTCTCGGCTCTGGAATTTGCCATTGGCAGCTAAACCAACGAGCCCAGCCTAAGTTAGAGTCCCTCTGCGCCCTCAGGCACGGTGTTCACACACCACACAGAAGCAAGCTCTCTTAATGGCGCCAGGGTCCGGGTAGAGAGCATTCCCGGTCTGACGGTCTCTATAAGTTGCTGAGGAACTTACGCCGCGAGGGCGAAGTCTGCCTGAGCAGAGACAGTGCGCTTTGAATTGGCACTTATTTTTTTGCAGAGATCGTTTACGAGATAACCCTGCATCCTCGACCCGCTTCTCACAATTGCGCAGGCAATGTCGAAACCGATCATCCCCATGGCGCAGTTCCGAGGAACTGAGGTCACTGTCGCACGCTGTTGAATTGTGTAGCTACAAACTCGCCGGGGCGAGCTCATCAGGATACAACATTCTGGGGCCATCCGTTATGCCCGGATGTCGCCACCAACGTTGCGAGCCCGCGGGGCATTGCGAGCCGGGGCAGGCGGCGGATGCCCTACTCGCCGAGGTGGCGCCGGCTCGACATCGCGCGGTCCGCCTCGCGCTTGTCCTGGCGCTCGCGCAGGGTCTGACGCTTGTCGTACTCGCGCTTGCCTTTGGCGACCGCAAGTTCCACCTTGGCTCGGCCGTCGCTGAAGTAGATCGACAACGGGATCAGCGTGTATCCGCCCTCTTTGACCTTGTTGTGGATCTTGAGGATCTGCGCCTTGTGCAGCAGGAGCTTGCGCTTGCGGCGGGGCGCGTGATTGTTCCAGGTACCGTCGGCGTACTCGGGAATGTGCACGGCATCCAACCACGCCTCAGCTCCGTCGATGAACGCGTAGCCGTCGACGAGGGATGCACGACCAGCCCGCAGCGACTTCACCTCGGTCCCCGTCAAGACCAGTCCGGCCTCGTACGTGTCCTCGATGGTGTAGTCGTGACGGGCCTTGCGATTGGTGGCCACGACCTTCTGACCACGTTCCCTGGGCACAGCAAACTCCTCGTTTTTCTCCGGATCCGCTCCGGAGGGTTTCTCCGTTGATGCTGGCGTCGAGGGATCGCGTAGCAATCCTCATGGCTCGAGCGCGCAGCCCATCAGTCTACTGCGCGTCGGAGCGGCGTCTAGACCTTGAGGTAACGCGTGATAGCGAAGTTCGCCGAGATCGCGGCGAGCACCACGCCCACGACGAGCAGGATCGGCACGACGAGCAGCGCATCATCCGTCCCGACGAAGTTCACCGAGACGATCCGCTGCCGGAGATAGCCCTGCACGAAGAATTGCACCATCCCGAACACCGCCACGCCCGCCAACAACGAGCCGATCAGCGCCGCAAAGACACCCTCGAGAATGAACGGCGTTTGAATGAAGCGGTTGGATGCCCCAACCAGGCGCATAATCCCGAGCTCTCTTCGCCGCGAGTATGCGGAGAGCCGGATAGTGGTGGCGATCAGGAGCGCGGCGGCCACCAACATAAGCGCGGCTATTCCAATGGCCGTATAACTTGCAGCGTTGAGGATGGAGAAGATCTGGTCGAGATAGCTGCGCTGGTCGACCACGCTCTGCACGCCAGGCAACGACGAGAGGGTCTCGGTGAGCACGGCCGACTGCGACGGATTTTTGAGGTTGACCCAGAACGTCTGGTTGAGCAGGTCCGGCGTGACGTAGTCGGCGACGGGGTTGCCCTTGAACTGTTGCTTGAACCTGTCGTACGCCTGCTGGTGGTTCTCGAAGTAGTACTTCGTGATGAATGGCGCCAGGGTCGGTGACTTGAGCTGGGCCTCGACGGCTGCGATCTCGGCTGCCGTCGCCTCTCCGCCGCCCGCGCACGCATCCGTCGCGGTGCACATGTACACAGCCACCTGCGCGCGGTCGTACCAGTAGGTCTTCATCTGGCCGATCTGCATCTGGAGCAGGATCGCAGCGCCGACGAAGGTCAGCGAGATGAAGGTGACGAGGATGACCGAAACCACCATCGAGACGTTGCGTCGCAGGCCGCTGGCGACCTCGGACCAGATGAGTCCAATCCTCATTTGGTGGGCCCCACATTCTGCTCACCGGTGATGTCCTGATCATCGCCCGGTGCGCGCAAGCCGAGCTTCTCCGCGAGGCTCAGCTGTTCTGGCAGCTCCTCGTCGGGCAACGGCTGGGTCCGGATGACGGGCTGGGTCGGTGGCGCCGCGAAGTGCGCGCTCAACCTGGCCGTCTCCGTGGTCGGTTCGATGGGCACCTGCTCCGCCTCCGCCGGAGCGGCCGGCTCAGGCACGGACTGCTCCGGAACGACGGACTCGGGCGCGACCGGCGTGGGCTGCGCTTCCGCCGCGCGGGTAGGGACGAGAACAGGCGGAGCCGCTGCGGCGGCTTCGGCGCTCAGCTCGGCGGCATGCAGGTCCGTCACGACATGTGTGGGAAGCCGGACCGGAGCGGTGTTGCGGGTTACGGTATCGCCCATCGCATCGGCGACAGCACCATGCGTGGTCGGGATCGCCGACGTGAAACCGTAGCCACCGTGCCGTTCGTCGCGCACGATCTGGCCGCTGACCAGCTCGATCACGCGGCGCTGCATCTGGTCGACGATGCCGGCCTCGTGGGTGGCCATGAGAACCGTCGTTCCGGCGGCGTTGATGCGCTCGAGCACGGCCATGATGCCAGCACTCGTCGCCGGGTCGAGGTTTCCGGTCGGCTCATCCGCCAGGAGCACCTGCGGCTTGTTCACGACCGCGCGCGCGATGGCGACGCGCTGCTGCTCACCGCCGGAGAGCTCATGTGGCAGGCGCGAGGCCTTGCCGGAGAGTCCGACCATCTTGAGGACATCCGGAACCGCTTCCTGGATGAATCCACGCGACTTGCCGATCACCTGCAGGGTGAACGCGACGTTGTCGAAGACCGACTTGTTCGGCAGCAGTCGAAAGTCCTGGAACACAACCCCGATGTTGCGCCGGAAATAGGGCACCTTGCGGCTGGAGATCGCGCCGACATCCTGCCCGAGCACATGGATCTTGCCCTTCGTGGGCTTCTCCTCCTTGAGGATCAGCCGCAGGCAGCTGGATTTGCCAGACCCGGAGGCGCCGACGAGGAAGACGAACTCTCCACGCAGCACTTCGAGGTTGATGGCGTTGAGCGCGGGCCTCGTGGTGCCCGAATATTGTTTGGAGACGTGGTCAAACCGGATCATGGCGTCTTGAGCCTAAGCAGAGCCCGCCCCAATCCATGCAGCGACTCGCGCGTGTTCGATCTTGCGTCTACTCGACAAGACCGAGCGAACGCCAGCGGATGCCCGCGGCGATGAAGCCATCGAGGTCGCCATCGAACACATTCTGGGGGTTGTTCACTTCGAACTCGGTGCGCAGATCCTTGACCATCTGATAGGGCGCGAGCACGTTGCTACGCATCTGGTCGCCCCAGCTGGCGGTGATCGTGCCGGCGAGTTCTTTCTTCGTAGCCGCTTCCTGTTCGCGCTGGAGCAGCAGGAGCCGCGACTGCAGCACTCGCATGGCAGCGGCGCGGTTCTGGATCTGGCTCTTCTCGTTCTGGCAGCTGACTACGATCCCGGTGGGAAGGTGTGTGATGCGCACGGCGGAGTCTGTCGTGTTGACCGACTGGCCGCCTGGGCCAGAGGAGCGGAAGACGTCAACACGGATGTCGTTGTCCGGGATCTCCACCGATTCGGTCTGTTCGATAAGGGGAACGACCTCGACCGCGGCAAAGCTCGTCTGGCGCTTGCCCGCCGAGTTGAACGGGCTCATGCGCACCAGGCGATGCGTGCCGGCCTCGACCGAAAGCGTGCCGAACGCGTACGGCGCATCCACCTCGAAGGTCGCGGACTTGATCCCCGCCTCTTCGGCGTAGCTCGTGTCGAGCACGGTCGTCGAGAACTTGTGCTGCTCTGCCCACCGGAGATACATCCGCAGCAACATCTCTGCGAAGTCCGCCGCATCCACTCCCCCGGCTCCCGCCCGGATGGTCACGACGGCCGACCGTGGGTCGTATTCGCCGCTCAGCAGGGTCTGAACCTCCAGCTCGCCAAGCGTCTTCTGCAGGGACACAAGCTCGGCGCGCGCTTCGGCCGCGGACTGTTCGTCGCCGTCGCCATCCGTGGCCATCTCGACGAGTACCTCGAGGTCATCGAGGCGCTGCTCGATGCTCGTGATGCGCGCGAGTTCGGTCTGGCGATGACTGAGCGCGCTCGTGACCTTCTGCGCGTTCTCGGTGTCGTCCCACAGGTTCGGCTCGCCGGCCTGCTCGCTTAGCCGGGCGATCTCGGTGTGGAGCTGATCCACATTCACGACCGCACGGATGTCGCCAAACGTCGCCCGCAGGTCCGCAATCTGCTGCGAAAGATCCAGTTCAATCATGTCGCTGCTAGCCTAGTGCGCCCGGACGGCCGGGCTCCGAGAGGCGTCCACGGAGCCGCAATCAAAGGAATAGGCTTGATTGAGTCATGAGTACAGAAGAGCGCCCGTTCAGTTTGCGCTCCGTCGCACTCGCCGCATTCCTGCCGACCTTGCTGTTTTCGACCGGCGAAGGGGCGATCATCCCGATCATCCCGATCGCGGCACACAATCTCGGGGCGAGCCTGGCCATTGCCGGCTTCATCTCGGGCATGATCATGGTCGGTGAAGTCGTCGGCGACGTTCCCAGCGGGTGGGTCGTTGGCCATTTGGGCGAGCGCAAGGCCATGATCTGGGCCGCGGTGGTTGCGATCGTTGGCGTACTGATCGCCGTCGTCGCCCCGAATCCGTGGGTTCTCGCGGTCGGCATCTTCCTCGACGGCCTGGCCACCGCCGTCTTTGCGCTGGCGCGCCACGCGTTCATGACGACCTACGTGCCGATCCACTACCGCGCCCGCGCTCTCTCGACCCTCGGCGGCGTCTTCCGGGCGGGCTGGTTCGTCGGGCCTCTCATTGCGGCCGGCATCATCCAGCTCACGGGCACCGCGCAGTCCGCGTTCTGGATCTTCATCATCGGTTGCCTTGGCGCTGTCGTGGTCCTTGTCACCGTGGAAGATCCGGCGGCGAAGTTCGTGCGGCCGGCCAAAGCAGGCGGGCACGGCGCGGCCGCCCCCACGGAGGGCGCGGAACAAGCCGCGGAGCGAACCAGCGGGCTCTTCCAGACCATCTGGGCGTACCGCGGCGTGTTGGTCCGGATGGGCACGGGTGCTGCCCTCATCGGCGGGCTTCGGGCGACGCGCACGGTCATGCTCCCGCTCTGGGCAGTCAGCATCGGCATTGGCGAGAGCCAGACGGCCCTTATCATCGGGATCGCCGGAGCGATCGACTTCGGCCTGTTCTACGCGAGCGGGCAAATCATGGACCGGTTCGGCCGGGGCGCGAGCGCCATCCCGTCCATGGTCGGTCTCGGCCTCGGCCTGCTCGTACTTGCCTTCACCCACGACCTCGGTGCGCGGCTCGGCTGGTTCATCGCGATCGCGATGGTCCTTTCCGTTGCCAATGGCATCGGCAGTGGCATCCTCATGACGCTTGGTGCGGATCTCGCGCCACAAAACAAGCCCGCGGCGTTCCTCGGCGCCTGGCGCTTCACGGGTGACGTGGGCAACGCGGCTGCACCGCTCGTCGTCTCGGCCCTCACGGGGCTAGCCTCGCTCGCCATTGCGAGCGGCGTCATGGGCGTCATCGGCATCGCCGGTGCCGTCATGCTCGCCCGGTGGATTCCCCGTTACGTCCCGCGGAAGCCCCGCCCCGCCCGCTGACCGCACGGATTCAACCTGCGTTAGCAAAAGTCGGAGCGCAACTGCCATGGGGAGAATATTCTTCATTCATGGGACATTCCGGAACTCCGCAACCCGGTGAGATTCGCGTGCCAATCGCCGACGTGCTCACTGGCTTGGAAATCCATCCGCTGGAACCCGGGCACACCGCCATCGAGGCGTTCGTCCTGATCAAGTCGCTGGACGGCGACGGAGATGTGACGTGGGGCTACCGGACCACAAACCGGCTGAACCGGGAAGAGCTTCTTGGCGCTTTGACCGTGCAAGTCGCTGTGCTGACGAAAGAGCTTCGAGACGAATGGGTCGACGACTAGCGAGGTCTACTGCCCAGGGACACCGGTTGAGTGGATGACGGCCCGCTGTAGTCGGGGAACGTCGGGACCCTGTGCCGTTGATTGTCGACCACCGGGCCGTCACCGGAACACCGACCGCGCGACGGCCGTCACCTCGATCGGGAAGCCAGCCGGCACGAACAGCGAAACCATGGGCGGACGCCAGAATGCCGTTAGCGTCACGGTCGCACTCTTCCCGTCGATCGTGGAGGCGGCGCGCACGCCCAGCCCCTCGAAGTCGCCCACCGGGTTCTCCTCGAGGTAGCCATCGACAGCCGCGCGCACCGCCGCGGAATCGAGGGTGGGCCGCAGTTGCGCACCGGTCACCGAGACCGCGTCGAGCTCGAACGCCTCCGCCCCCACGAGCGCTGCACCATCGGCGAGCGTGAAGAGCCGCTTGCGTTCGAGATAAAGGGATGTCGCGGCCACCACGAGCAGGACGAGAACCAGCCCGAGCATCCCATAAAAGATGGTGAGCGGGAGCGTCGAGCCGTTCTCGTCGCTGATCCGAGCCCGAAGCGGCGGCCGGAGCGGAAGCCGGAGCCGGAGTGGGAGTGATGAGCGCGGCCGCACCGCTCGGCACAATTGCCTCACCCTGCACCCCAGAACCGGGAGACCTGCTGCGTGGCGCGCGCCTCGATCGGTATGCTCGCCGCCGACTGCAGGTCCAGCGCATTGGGAACCAGCGGAAGGGCCGCGCGCACGAGGACGGTGACGGTCACGGTACCGCGCCGCGTGAGGCACGCAGCGGGGTTCGGAGCGCAGCTGACGCGCACCTGCGCATCCGAGACATCCAGCCCGTAGTCGGCGAGCGCAAACTCGATCGCGCGCCCCGCTCTGGCCGCCGCCTCCGACTCGCTCGGCGCCTGAACGTAGACGCGGGCAGCCTGCCGGGCGGCGCCCTCAGTGGCGAGGGCACCAGCCTGAATGCTCGCCACCGCGAGAACCAGATAGACCAGTGGAACGAGCATCACGAGCCCGATCGTGATGAATTCGAGGGATGCTGACCCGCCCTCGTCATGGAACCTGATTGCCCAGTGTCTCCACCGAGGCATGGCCCGCCACCTCCAGTCCGGATTCGACCCCCACCAAACCGATGAGCGGAAGCGGCGTACGCACGGTGACGGTCGCGGCGGGCCGACCGAGAATACTCTCGTACCTGGCACTCACGTCTCGGGCATAATCCGTGCCGATCGCCGTCGCGATGAGATCGCGTGTGCGCTGTTTCCCGTCGGCGAGGCCATTGTCGGCGAGCGCGGCGAAGCGCGCACCCTCGGCTGCGGCATCCAGAATCGTGTTGCGGATGTGCAGCGCAAGCGCGAGTTGGATGACCGAGAGGGTGAGCACGGTCAAGAGCGCGCTGACCATCACGAACTCCGCAACGGCGGAGCCCGTCTCTTCGCTCCAGCGACCTCGGCGTTTCCTCACGCGTGACCTAGAAACTCGTCACGCGGCTGATCGCCTGTTCGAACACGTTGCTGAGCGCCGGCCCCGCCAGCCCCCAGATGATGATGACAAGGCCCGCGGTCATGATCGTGATGAGAACCCAGCCGGGCACATCGCCAGACTCATCGCGTAAGGCGCGGCGCGCGAGGCCGCTGAGCTGTGACATGGTGTCCTTCTCTCTCGTGTAGTCAACTGCGTGGGATCGAATGGATGCGAGTTCAGAAGCCCGCCTGGAGCACGAAAATGCCCGGATAGATCGCGAAGAGCACGGTCACCGGGAGGATCAGAAAAACGAGCGGCACGAGCATCGCTACTTCCTTCTTGCCGGCCAGCTCGATCAGCGCTCGCTTGGATTCGTCGCGGGCATCCTGCGCCTGGGCACGCAACACCTCGGCGAGCGGGGTCCCCCGTTCGAGCGCCCCGGTCATGGCGTCGATGCACCGACCGAGAAGCGGCAACTGGATGCCCCGCGCGAGCCGCTGCAGCGCCTGCGTCAGCGGAATCCCGGTATTCACCTCGGAGACAACGAGTCCCAGCTCCCGCGAGAGCTCGCCGGAACTTGTCCGCGCAACGCGTCGCAGCGCGTCGAGGATCCCTTCGCCAGCCGAGAGACTCAGCGTAAGGAATTCCAGGACGGTCGGAAACTCACTCGCAATCCGGCGCAGGCGTGCGGAGGCCGAGCGCTGCAGAAGCCATTCCTTGAGCGCGAAGGCACACACCGCAGCAACAAGCGGGAGCGCGACTTGCAGGACGAGCGGAACCGGTTGGAGCGGCACCGCGGCGACGACGAGAAGGATGCCTGCACCGAACCCGAGCGCCGACCAGATCAGCTGCCGTCCACGGAATGCGTCGACCGTCGCGGACGAACCGGACTGCCGCAGACGGCGTTCGATCGACTCGCTGCCGCCGAGCAGACCCGCGATCCCGCGGCGCACGCGTGTCATCGTCGGCGCGAAGAACGCACCAAAGAGAGGGAGCGGATCCACCGTCCGACGAGCGATGAACGAGCGCGCCGTCTCGGAGACGTCAACAATGTACGGCGCGACGCGATCCGAAAGGTGCGGTCGGCTCAGGCGTGGGAGCGCGCTCACGATCGACCACAGGCCGACCCCCAGCGCCAGCCCACACAGGATGCCCCAGGCGACAAGCTGGCTCATTGGAACCACCGCTCGTCCTCCGGGAGGCGGCCAAGCGCGAGCATGATCCGGTACGCGACAACCGAGACGGCTAGGCCCAGCACGATCACCGTGCTCCCCATGGGCGAGTTGTATGCGAGTGACGCCTCCGGCCTCGACGCGAGCAGCAGCAGCACGATCCATGGTGCCGCGACGCCCAGTCGGGCGGCATTGGTCACCCAGGACTGGCGGGCCTCGACCTCCGCCCGGATCGCCGTCTCCTCACGCAGGTAGGTGGCGAGGCTGCGCAGCACGAGCGTGAGATCGCTCCCGCCGACCTCGCGCGCCATCCGCAGCGTCTCGAGGATGCGATCGGCGACGGGGTCGGCCAGTCGCTCCTTGAGCCGGTCGACGCACGAAGCGAAATTGCCGGTCGCCCGATGCTCGCTCGCAAAGTCGGCGAATGCATCCCGAGTCTCGGTCGGACCCGTCTGCGCGAGCGCGCTGACGCTGTCCGGCAAGGCGAGACCGGAGCGCACTGCCGACACCAGGTGGTCGACGACGTCCGGCCAGACCGCACGGTTTGCCCGGCGCTTCGCCCTGGCGCGCACCGAGACGATCACCGGAGGAAGAATGATGCCAACCAGGCCTGCAGCGATCGCAAGGGCCACGACCCCGAGGATGGCTTGGGCAAGCGCAGCCGCGGCCGCACCGAGCAGGATGCACACCGTCAGGAATGCGGTCGGCGGCACTGCTCCGAAGCCGGCCAGCACGAGACGCACACGAAGCTGGTCGAGCGTTCCCGGCTTCCGCCCCGTACCCACGCCTGCGCCCGCAGACGCGCGCGGCCACACGAACGGCGAAGTTGCCAGAAGCAGACCCACGCCGAGTAGGCAGCCGAGAACGATGCTCATGCCGCCCCCTCGCGCAGCACGATTGCGGGGTCGAGGCCAGCGGCCAGGAACTTGCTCAGCTTGGTCGGATGACCGCCGGTTGGCTCCAGTGCGCCACTGCGGGAGTCGAAGATCGGGCTCGCCTCGATGGTCCCGTTCGTGACGTTCCCGCTCGGGGCGA
>JAUZGC010000198.1 GCA_030840105.1 Microbacteriaceae bacterium | reverse complement strand
ACCACGCGGGGCAGACCCTGCGTGATGTCGTCCGCCGAGGCGACGCCACCGGTGTGGAAGGTGCGCATCGTCAGCTGAGTGCCGGGCTCACCGATCGACTGGGCCGCGATGATGCCGACGGCCTCGCCGATGTCGACGAGCTTGCCCGTGGCGAGCGAGCGGCCGTAGCAGGCAGCACACACACCGACGGTCGACTCACACGTGAGCACCGAACGCACCTTGATGTCCGTGACGCCGGCACCAACGAGCTTGTCGATGAGGATGTCACCGACATCCTCGCCGGCCTTCGCGATGACCGTGCCGTCAGCCGCGACCGCGTCAGCGGCCAGCGAGCGGGCGTACACCGAGTTCTCGACGTTGACGTCGCGAACCAGGGTGCCGGAGGCATCCGGAGCGGCGATCAGGGTGTCGAGACCCTTGGTCGTGCCACAGTCATCCTCGCGGATGATGACATCCTGCGAGACGTCCACCAGACGACGCGTGAGGTAGCCGGAGTCAGCGGTACGGAGAGCCGTGTCCGCCAGACCCTTACGGGCACCGTGCGTCGCGATGAAGTACTCAGCGACCGACAGACCCTCGCGGTACGAGGAAATGATCGGACGCGGGATGATCTCACCCTTCGGGTTGTTCACGAGACCACGCATACCGGCGATGTTGCGAACCTGCAGCCAGTTACCACGAGCACCGGACGTGACCATGCGGTTGATGGTGTTGTCCTCAGGGAAGTTGGCGCGCATGGCCTCGGCGACCTCGTTGGTTGCCTCGGTCCAGATCTTGACCAGTTCCTGACGACGCTCGAGGTCGGTCGTGAGACCCTTCTCGAACTCGGCCGTAACCTTCGCGGCCTTCTTCTCGTAACCGGCCACGATCTGCGGCTTGTTCGGCGGCGTGAGGATGTCGCTCAACGCGACGGTCACACCGGAGCGGGTCGCCCAGTAGAAACCGGCATCCTTGATGCGGTCCAGAGCGGCAGCAACCTCGACCTTGGGGTAACGCTCGGCCAGGTTGTTGACGATGCCCGAGATCACACCCTTGTCAGCGACCTCTTCGACGTACGGGTAGTCCGCAGGCAGGGTCTCGTTGAACAGCGCGCGACCAAGCGTGGTGTCCACGATCACGGGCTTGCCCGCCTCGTAGTTCGCCGGCTCGGTGCCCTCTGCGAAGACGACGCCTTCGAGACGGATGCGCACCTTGGCGTTCAGGTCGAGCGATGCCTGGTCCTTGGCGAGGATCGCCTCGGCGACGGACGAGAACGCACGGCCCTCACCGACGGCACCAGCCTTGAGCGTGGTCAGGTGGTGCAGACCGATGATCATGTCCTGCGAAGGCAGGGTCACCGGGCGGCCATCCGACGGCTTGAGGATGTTGTTCGACGCGAGCATGAGGATGCGCGCCTCGGCCTGTGCCTCGACGGACAGCGGCAGGTGGACTGCCATCTGGTCACCGTCGAAGTCGGCGTTGAACGCGGCACACACGAGCGGGTGCAGCTGGATGGCCTTACCCTCGACGAGCTGAGGCTCGAAGGCCTGGATGCCCAGGCGGTGCAGGGTTGGGGCGCGGTTCAGCAGAACGGGACGCTCGCGGATGATCTCCTCCAGCACATCCCACACCTGGGGACGGCTGCGCTCGACCATGCGCTTGGCTGCCTTGATGTTCTGAGCGTGGCTCAGGTCGATCAGGCGCTTGATCACGAACGGCTTGAACAGCTCCAGCGCCATCTGCTTGGGCAGACCACACTGGTGCAGCTTGAGCTGCGGACCCACGATGATGACCGAACGGCCCGAGTAGTCAACGCGCTTTCCGAGCAGGTTCTGGCGGAAACGACCCTGCTTACCCTTGAGCATGTCGCTCAGGGACTTGAGGGCGCGGTTACCAGTACCCGTGACCGGACGACCACGGCGACCGTTGTCGAACAGTGCGTCCACGGCCTCCTGGAGCATGCGCTTCTCGTTGTTCACGATGATCTCGGGAGCACCGAGGTCGAGCAGGCGACGCAGGCGGTTGTTGCGGTTGATCACACGACGGTAGAGGTCGTTGAGATCGGATGTCGCGAAGCGGCCACCGTCGAGCTGCACCATCGGGCGCAGCTCCGGCGGGATGACCGGAACGACATCGAGGACCATCGCGGCCGGCGAGTTGCCGGTCGAGAGGAACGAGCTCACGACGCGCAGTCGCTTGATCGCGCGGATCTTCTTCTGGCCCTTGCCGTTGGCGATCTGGTCGCGCAGCAGCTCGGCCTCTGCAACGAGGTCGAATGCGAGCAGGCGACGCTTGATCGCCTCCGCACCCATGTAGGCCTCGAAGTACAGGCCGAAGCGGTCCATCAGCTCGTTGAAGTCGGCATCCTCAGGCTTGAGGTCGCCCACCTTCAGGTTGCGGAAGCTGTCCCACACGCGCTCCAGACGAGCAATGTCCTCGTCGAAGGACTTGCGGATCTGGCTCATCTCCTTCTCGGCGGAGTCCTTGGCGCGACGCTTCTGGTCGGCCTTGGCGCCCTCGGCTTCAAGTGCGGCGAGGTCGGTCTCCAGGCGCTGGAGGCGCTCGGCGATGCGGGAGTCGCGCTGGTCGGACAGGGTCTTGATCTCGAGGCGAAGCTCGTTCTCAAGGCCCGGCATGTCCTGGTGGCGGCCATCCTCGTCAACCTCGATCACCATGTACGCGGCGAAGTAGATGACCTTCTCGAGGTCCTTCGGCGCCATGTCGAGCAGGTAGCCGAGACGGCTCGGAACGCCCTTGAAGTACCAGATGTGCGTGACGGGGGCGGCGAGCTCGATGTGGCCCATGCGCTCACGGCGCACGGACGACTTCGTGACCTCGACACCACAGCGCTCACAAACGATGCCCTTGAAGCGGACACGCTTGTACTTGCCGCACGAGCACTCCCAGTCGCGGCTCGGGCCGAAGATCTGCTCACCGAACAGACCGTCCTTCTCGGGCTTCAGGGTGCGGTAGTTGATGGTTTCAGGCTTCTTGACCTCACCGTGCGACCAACGACGGATGTCGTCAGCGGTAGCCAGGCCAATACGCAGCTCGTCAAATGTTGTAACGTCGAGCAATTTTCACTCTCTCCTTGTGAAGATTCGTCTGTAGGGTCTGGCCGGCTTTAGATCTCGTCGATTGACGAGGACTCAAAGCGGGAGGAGATGTTGATGCCGAGCTCTTCCGCGGCACGGAAGGCTTCGTCATCCGTGTCGCGCAGGCTGACCGCCGTGCCATCCGCCGAAAGAACTTCGACGTTCAGGCACAGTGACTGCATCTCCTTGATGAGCACCTTGAAGGACTCCGGGATGCCCGGCTCCTGGATGTTCTCACCCTTGACGATGGCCTCGTAGACCTTGACGCGGCCGAGGATGTCATCCGACTTGATGGTCAGGAGCTCCTGCAGGGCGTACGCGGCACCATATGCCTCGAGCGCCCACACCTCCATCTCACCGAATCGCTGTCCACCGAACTGCGCCTTACCACCGAGCGGCTGCTGGGTGATCATCGAGTACGGACCCGTCGAACGCGCGTGGATCTTGTCGTCGACGAGGTGGTGCAGCTTGAGGATGTACATGTATCCGACCGAGACCGGCGCCGGGAAAGGCTCGCCGCTACGACCGTCGAACAGCACGGTCTTGCCGCTAGAACCGATCAGGCGGTCGCCGTCACGCGTGACGGTGGTCGAGTCGAGCAGACCCGCGATCTCCTCCTCCAGGGCGCCGTCGAACACCGGCGTTGCGACCTTGGTGTTCGGGGCTGCACTGTGTGCGGCTTCCGGCAGGCGGGCGGCCCACTTGGGCTTGCCCTTGACCTCCCAGCCCTGCTTGGCGACCCATCCGAGGTGCGTCTCGAGCACCTGGCCGAAGTTCATTCGACCGGGGATACCGAGCGGGTTCAGGATGATGTCGACCGGGGTTCCGTCGGCGAGGAATGGCATGTCCTCGACCGGAAGGATCTTGGAGATGACACCCTTGTTGCCGTGACGGCCGGCGAGCTTGTCGCCCTCGGTGATCTTGCGCTTCTGGGCGATGTAGACCACAACGCGCTGGTTGACGCCAGAGCCGAGCTCGTCGTCGCCATCCTGTGAGTCGAAGACCTTGACACCGATGATCGTGCCCTCTTCACCGTGCGGAACCTTGAGGCTCGT
>JAUZGC010000197.1 GCA_030840105.1 Microbacteriaceae bacterium | reverse complement strand
ATCCTGAAGTGCGAGCAGCCGCGCACCGAACCCTTCCGCACTCACGCTGGCCTGCGTCGCGCCCCACACCTCGCGCGGCGCGTGCGCAAGGTCGCGCTCAACCTGCCATCGCAGCGCCGGATCGGCGTCGAGCAACCAGTCGAGCAGTGCGGAGTCGAGGGCCATGGCCGACAGGGTACTGCGCCCGCGAATGAACGGGTAGGTCTCGTCGTAGGGTTAACCCTCATGGCCATCGCCGATCCACTAGTCACAACGCACGCGCCCGTCACGGTTCTCACAGCCCTACGCACCCCGCGCCTCCTCACTCGCGAAGTCCTCGCCGGCCTCGTCACCACTCTCGCCCTCGTCCCCGAAGTCATCTCCTTCTCGATCGTCGCCGGAGTCGACCCGATGGTCAGCCTGGTCGCATCGATCGTCCTCGCGGTGACGATGTCGATCCTCGGCGGCCGCCCCGGCGTCGTCACCGCTGCCGCTGGGTCGGTCGCCCTCGTGATCGCTCCCCTCGTTCACACGCACGGGGTCCAATACGTCCTCCCGACCGTCATCCTGGCCGGAGTCATCCAGATCGCCTTCGGGCTCGCCGGCCTGGCCCGCCTCATGCGTTTCATCCCTCGCTCGGTGATGATCGGCTTCGTCAACGCTCTTGGGGTCCTGATCTTCACGGCACAAGTCCCGCACGTTCTGAACGTCCCGTGGCTCGCCTACGTCCTCTTCGCGCTCACCCTCGCGATCATCTTCATCGTTCCCCGCTTCACCAGAGCGGTCCCGGCGCCGCTGATCGCCATTGTCGTGGTCACGGCAATCGTGATCATCGCGCACCTCACCGTCCCGAACGTCGCCGACGAGGGCTCCTTGACCGGAAACCTCCCCGGAATCACCCCGTTCCTCGTCCCGCTGAACCTGAACACGCTCCAACTGATCTGGCCGACCGCCCTCAGCGTCGCGTTCGTCGGCCTCATGGAAACCCTCCTCACCGCGAAGCTCGTCGACGCAATGACCGACACGCCCTCCCACAAGGGGCGCGAGTCCTGGGCCCTTGGGGTCGCCAACATCGCCGCAGGGTTCTACGGGGGTATCGCCGGTTGCGCGATGATCGGCCAGACCGTCGTCAACGTCAAGATCGGCCGCGCCAGGACTCGCATCTCGACCATGGTCGCGGGCGTCTTCCTCCTCGCCCTCGTCACCGGCCTGAGTTCGATCATGCGTCAGATTCCAATGGTCGCCCTTGCCGCCGTCATGATGGTTGTCGCGACCTCCACCGTCGACTGGCACAGCGTCAAGCCATCCACCCTCAAGCGGATGCCGATCCCCGAAACGATCGTCATGGCCGTCACTGTCGTCAGCGTCATCCTCACCGACAACCTTGCACTCGGCGTCATCATTGGAGTCATCCTGGCGATGGTGCTCTTCGCGCGTCGGGTCGCCCACGTCGTCACCGTCAAGCGCACCCTCAGCGACGACGAGGAAACCGTTCGTTACGACGTCACTGGCCCGCTGTTCTTCGGCAGCAGCAACGATCTCGTCGACCGGTTCTCGTACGCCCTCGACCCCGGAAACGTCAGCATCGACCTCTCCGCAGCCCAGATCTGGGACGCGTCAACCGTCGCCGCCCTGGATTCCATTGAGACGAAGTATCGCAACCGCGGAGCCGCGGTCACGATCGAAGGGCTCGACGAGCGCAGCACCGCATTCCGCGGCCGTCTCAGCGGACATCTAGGCGGCTAGGGCCACAAGTACGCGGGCGCTTCGCCTCCGCGGCTGCTGGTTTCAGAGCGCACTGGCCTTCGCGCGCAGCACCGCCTTCAGGGACAGATTGGATGCGAGCGACGCGGCAGTCAGGAATTCAGAGCGCGCTTCTGCGGTGCGACCGAGCCGCGCCAGCAGTTCTCCGCGCACACTCGGCAGCAGGTGCGAGCCTCGCAATGCACCATCGTCCTGGAGTCGGTCGACGATCATGAGGGCGCTCGCCGGCCCGGTCGCCATCGAGACGGCGACAGCGCGGTTCAAGTCCACGATCGGGCTCCGCGCGATGCGCCCCAGCACCTCGTACAGCAGCACGATCCGCTGCCAGTCGGTTTCCGCCACGCTCGGCGCGACCGCGTGGCATTGCGCGATCGCGGCCTGTATGGCGTACGCGCCGCGCCCTCTGCCTGTGGCGGTGGCCGCGGCATCCGCTCGCTCCAGCGCCGCGCGTCCCCTCCCGATCTGCGCGCGATCCCAGAGCGAGCGGTCCTGGTCGGCGAGCAGAACGGGCGATCCGTCCGGCTGCTCACGCGCCGCGAAATGGGACGCCTGAAGCTCCATCAGCGCGACAAGCGCGTGCGCTTCCGGCTCCCGAGGCAGAAGGCCTGCCAGCGTCCGCGCGAGCCGTAGCGCCTCGTTCGCCAGCTCGGGTCGCACCAACCGCTCCCCCGAGGTCGCCGCATACCCTTCAGTGAAGACCAGGTAGATCACTCCGAGCACCGCCGCCAGCCGCGACGTCCACTCGGACGGATCGGGCGTCTCGAACGGCACGTGTGCCGCGCCGAGAGACTTCTTCGCGCGGGTGATGCGCGCCTGGATCGTCGGCACCGGCACCAGCAGCATGCGGGCGATCTCCTCGGTCGTGAGACCACCAACGACCCGAAGCGTGAGCGCCACCTGCGACTCCTGCGAGAGCACGGGGTGACACGCGGTGAAGATGAGGCGAAGCACGTCGTCGTCGATCGGATCCCACTCATCATCGGATGCCTCGGCCAGATCGTGCGCGAGAGTGCGGTGCCGCTCATCCAGCCGGTCGCGGCGGCGCCAAGCGTCAATGGCTCGGCGCTTGGCAACCGCTGTGAGCCATGCCCCACCGTTGTGCGGCACGCCGTGCTTCGGCCAGGACTCGAGGGCCTCGACGACCGCTTCCTGGGCCACGTCCTCGGCGAAGCCGGGATCACCGGTCATCTTGGCGAGCGACGCGATAATGCGCGCGCCCTCGATGCGCCAGACGGCCTCGACCGTGCGCCGAATGTCCATCATGGTGTCACCATCACGGTGTCATTCCGTGCTGAGCTCGCGGCGCCACTCGGCTTCCTTCTGCACGTACTCGTTGTCGGCGTAGTCCGCGAAGTCGGACTCGTCTGTCACGCGCCGCACCTCGAGTTTCGAGCCCGGTCCCAGCGGGCAACGTTTCGCCCACTCTGCGGCCTCCTCCTTCGACGACACCTCGATGATCCAGAACCCGTTGAACAGCTCGTGGGTCTCGCCATAGGGGCCGTCGGTGACGATGGGCGGCTCCGAGGCGAAGTCGACGACGAACCCCTGATCGGCGTCGGCCAGCCCGTCCGCTCCCAGGAGCACGCCCGCCTTCATCAGCGACTCGTTGTATGCACCCATGGCGTTGATGACGGCCTCGAAGTCCACCTCCTTGTATGCCTCGGCGGCCTGCTCGGATCCTCGCATGATCAGCATGTACTTCATCGTTCACTCCTCTGTCCGGGGCTCCGTTGGCCCCTGTCACTAACGCGTCGAACGGGAGAGGCGGAAATCGACATCCGTCCCGAAGATTCTCCAACCTGTGCGGCGTGCGCGACTACCTCGAGGCGATTACAGTTCCTCCGCGATCCGCTTGATCCCGGCCAGGCGGCGATCCCATTCGGCGCCTATGCGGTCGAGACGTCGCGCGGCCTCACTCAGCTGCGCGCCGAGCACCCGGTAACGCAGCTCGCGGCCGACGCGCACCGATTCGACGAGTCCGACCTCCTGCAGCACGGCGAGGTGCTTGGCGATCGCCTGGCGGGTGACCGGGAGCCGCCCGGCAAGGGCCGACGCCGAGGCATCGCCCTCGCCGAGGGCCACCAGGATGCCCCACCGGGTCTCGTCGCCGAGCGCGGCGAACACCGGAACGAGGGTGCTCGTGGTCACGAGCCGCTCTCGAGGTAGGCGACCAGCGCGTCCAGCCCCGCGTCCCATCCCCCGCGATGGCTCTCCAGATTGAAGGCTGGGTCAGAGGTGGTGTCGAATCCTGTTTCGACGACCGTGAGTTGGGTGCCGCTTGCCAGTGGCTCGAGAGTGAAGCGGAACACCGTCGAGTGGTCGGGATCGACCTGGTCGGAGTGGACCTGGTCGGAGCGGACCTCGGAGTGGACCTCGGAGTGGACCTCGGAGTGGACCTGGTCGGAGTGGACCCGACGCGCGTCGTCGTTACTCCAGCGGTAGGCGATCACCCGGGGCGGATCGAGCTCCTCGATCAGGACCGGGAAGTCGCCGTAGCCCTCAAACGAGAAGACGCCGCCGGCGCCGACGGCAACCTCGTCGAGCACAGCAGACTGCCCGAACCACCGCGCGATGTGTTCAGCCTCGGTGATCGCGGCCCACACCTTCTCCATCGGGGCCGCAATGGCGATCGTGCGCCTCACGGTGTATTGGTCGCTGTCGATTTCGGAGCGCTGATTTTCAGTCATGGTCATGATTCTTTTCCCTTCAGTCGATTACTGCAACCGAATAGTTGCATTAAACGAGCACTACACGCAACCACTGCGTTGCACGTTGCTGCATGGCCCCCCGGTCGCACACTACGATCGGGTAGGTCGCTCCACCATCGGGTAGGTCGCTCCATGTCCGCGGGGGACAGCTTCGGCGGACGCGTCGGTGGTGTGACGTGAGTGGCCAGGCTTCCGTGGCATAGCGAGTTGATGGGAAATTGACATTGTGGCGGAAAAGTATTGTGATGAATCGGTAACAGTTTGGGGTCGAGACCTTCTCTCTGCTGCGCGATCTGCCTGCAGTCCAATGAAGTCCAGTAGGACCCCCTTAATCTGACTGCGCTGCAATGGGGTACACGGCGCCCATGCGGAAAGGCAGTTGTACATGCAGCTCATGGTCACAGGCACCTCTCACCGGCTCAGCGGCGAATTGGACATCCCTGTTTCGAAGTACCACGCGCACCGGGCGCTGGTCTTGGCATCGCTGGCACCGGGCACCAGTGTCATCCATGGCATCTCCCGAACCCGGCAGGTCGAGTGGACTGTCAGCGCGTTGCGTGCGCTCGGAACCGAGATCCGTGTCGAGGGCGATCGCTACGTCGTCACCGGCGGCCAGTACAGGGCGACGGATGTCTCGGAACGGGGTAATCGGGGGGCAGAGGGCCTCCTCAACATGGGGTCATCAGGAACGTCCTTGTATTTCCTGACCGGGCTCGCGTCGCTATCGAATCGCCCGACCACGCTCACCGGCATGAAGTATTTTCGCCGCCGCCCGATCAAGGCCATGCTCGACTCCCTGCGCCAGATGGGCGTCAAGCTCACCGCCGACGAGGAGCGACCTCCGATCGTTGTGCAGCCCGAACGGCCGCTCGGCGGTGACGTCAGCATCGCGGGCACCCTCTCGCAGTGGGTCAGCGGATTGCTCCTGCTAGCGCCGTCCGCGCGCACGGCGACCACCATTCACATCACTGGTGGAGTCCTGAACGAGCAGCCATACGTCGACCTGACGGTGCGCATGATGCGCCAATTCGGGTACGTGGTCGAGCACAGTGACGACTGGTTGACGTTCCACATTCCGGCGAACCAGACGGCCACGGCAACGAACTACGTCATCCCACCCGACATCGGTTCGGCTGCGTTCGGCATCGCGGCGGCGGCATTGCACCCCTCGGACGTACTGCTGAGGGGCCTCTCCACGATGACGTCAGCAGAGACCGATCATCCCGAAGCGGAATTCCTCGACATCGCCACGGCGATGGGCGTGCCCATGGTGCGTGACGAGGCAACCGGCTTTGTGCGGATCAGCCACGACGGGCTCGGCCTCCAACCGCTCGACATCGACTGCACGCCGATTCCCGACCTGCTCCCGATCATCGCGACGATGGCCACCTTCACCGAGGGAACCAGCAGACTTGGCAATGTCGGCCACATCCGCCTCAAGGAGTCCGACCGTGTCGCGGCCATGCTCCAGTTGAATCGGCTCGGCGGTGCCGCCAATCAGACCCAGACCGAACTCTACGTGTCTGGCGTCGACAGCCTGAGTGCCGCGCGAATGTCCTCCTTCAACGACCATCGGGTGCTCATGTCGCTGGCGGTCGCAGCAACCAGGGCAGAAGGGCGCTCGACCCTCACGTATCCTCGTGCCTATCGCATCTCGTATCCGACCTTCCTCGAGGAGATGACCGGTATCGGGCTCGATCTCGAAATCGCCGCAAAAGTCCAGGCGTCCACCACGAGGCCAGCCGTTGGCGCAACGCTGGGCCGCAAAGCCCTTGCCGGGCCACCGGCTGCCGCGGCACCGACTACCGCCGTGCCGGTCACCGCGGTATCGACTTCGGCCGTGCCGGTCACCGCGCTATCGACTTCCGCCACCCCGGTCACCGCGATGCCGACCGGTACGAGCCA
The DNA here is from genome assembly GCA_030840105.1 of Microbacteriaceae bacterium. Taxonomy (GTDB): domain Bacteria; phylum Actinomycetota; class Actinomycetes; order Actinomycetales; family Microbacteriaceae; genus JAUZGC01. The sequence continues at coordinate 26,360 of JAUZGC010000197.1, read as the reverse complement.
GACCCAGATCATTCCCCTCACAGAACGCGTGCGCCAGCTGGCCCAATCGCGCCCCGATGAGCCGGCCGTCATCGAGGTAACGACGGACGAGCCGGTGGTGACAAGCTGGAAGCAACTCCAGGACGAGGCCGACCGGGTCAGCGCCCTCCTCATTGAACTGGGCGTGCAGCGCGGCGAGGCTGTGGCGCTGCAACTGCCGAACTGGCGCGAATTCGTTGCGATCACGCTCGGAATCGTGCAGATCGGGGCGGTGGCCACCCCGATCATGCCGGTCTTCGGACCACGCGAGACGACGATGACCCTCTCGCGTTCGGGCGCACGGGTGATGTTCCTCCCGAACGTGTTCCGCAAGCGACAGCCAGCAATCGAACTCGTCGAGGTGATCGCCGAGGCGAAAGCCACAAACCGGCCGATCGCGCTCGAGCATGTGGTCGTGCTGCAGGCCGAGAACCGCGACGGTCAGTTCCCACCGGAGACCAGTTCGCCGGTGCCGGCTCCCGCTGCGGAGCTCCTTGACTGGACCTGGCATTATTACGACGCGTCCCTGGCCTCGGTGACGCCGGATGCCTCCCAGCTGGCACAGCTGTCGCCGTCGTTGGATGACGTCTGTCAGCTGCTGTTCACCTCGGGGACCACCGGCGAGCCCAAGGGAGTGCAGCACAGTCACCACACGCTCGCGACCGCCACGGCGATGGAGCAGGAACACCTCGGCCTCGGCGATGACGACCGCATCTTCGTGCCCTCCCCACTCGCGCACCAGACCGGTTTTCTCTACGGAATGCTCCTGGCGTGGAACCTCGGCGTTCCGGCCGTCCTCCAACCGGTGTGGGACGCGCCGCTCGCGCTTGAGCAGGCCTTCGGGCGCGGCAAGGCCACCTTCGTGCAGGCCGCGACGCCGTTCCTCACCGACCTCGTCGATTCGGTCGAGGCGGGGGTGACCGCGCCGGCGTCGCTCCGCATCTTCGTGGCCACGGGCGCAGCGGTGCCGCGTGCGCTCGCCGAGAAGGCGACCACCGTTCTCGGAACGGCCGTACTCGGCGCCTTCGGAACCACCGAAACCTGCCTCGCCACGCTGGCCTCGCCCACCGATCGTCCCGAGAACGCCTGGGGCAGCGACGGGCGGCCGCTTGCGGGCATCCGGATCCGCATCGTGGATGACGAGGGTGCCGAGGTTCCCACGGGCGCGGAAGGCAACTACGAGTTGTCGTCGCCGACCATTTTCGACGGATATCTGGAGCGGCCGGATCTCACGGCCGACGTGTTCACTGCCGATGGCTGGTACCGCACGGGCGACCTCGCCAGGCTGGATGAGGCCGGGTTCCTGCACATCACCGGGCGGGTGAAGGATGTAATCAACCGCGGCGGTGAGAAGGTTCCGGTGGTCGAGGTGGAGAACCTGCTCTATCAGCACCCGCTCGTCGCCGAGATCGCCGTCGTGGCGATGCCGGATGAGCGGCTGGGCGAGCGTGCGTGCGCATTCGTTGTGCGTGCGCGCACGGATGAGTCGCTGAGCTTCGAGGACATGCAGTCGTACCTCGAACGCGCGGGCCTCTCGAAGTACTACTGGCCCGAGCGACTCGAGTTCATCGACGAGCTGCCACGTAACACCATCGGTAAAGTTCAGAAGAACGTTCTGAGAGAAAAGGCGGCCGCACTTGTTGCGGCGGCGAAGGAGAACAAATGACGTCCACCCACCTGGCACCCGAACGCGAGGTCGCCGCGCCGCTGGGCGACGAGGAGTTCCTGGCTCTCAAGCACGATGTCGACGCCTGGGTGCGCGGTGCCGGTGAGGACTTCGCCGAGCAGATCGAGTCCACGGGTGTGGTCCCGCCGGAACTCTTCCAGGAGCTCAAAGCCCACGGATTCCTCGGTCTGGCCGCTCCGAAGCGGCTCGGTGGCCGCGGCATCCCATTCAGCCAATATCTCGAGCTGATGGAGATCTTCTCCCGCTCGCATGCCTCTATCCGCATGCTGGTGCACGTCATCAACGGCACGTGGCGTGCGATGGACGATTTCGCGACAGACGCCCAGCGCGACCAGATCGTGAAGCCGTCGGTCGCCGGGGATGTGCTCGTCGCATTCACGCTGACCGAAGCGACCGCGGGGACCGGTGCCGACATCCGCACCACCGTTCGGCGCGAAGGCGACACCTACTACCTCAACGGTGAGAAGCACCTCATCACCTTCGGCGTGAACTGCGATTACTGGCTGCTGGCCGCCCGCCTCGAAGGCACCCGCGGTCACGAAGGAACCGTGGCGCTTCTGGTGCCCAACTCCGGTCTGCCGGGCGCTGAGGTGGTCGACGATTCCGCCACCATGGGTGTGCGTGGCACCGACCACGCCATCCTCCGATTCACCGAGGTGCCGGTGCCGGTCGCGAACCGCCTTGGCGAGGAAGGCGACGGCCTGGCGGTAGCGCTCGGCGGATTCCTCCTTCCAAGCCGGATTTCGGTGGCGATGAGCTGCGTCGGACTGGCCGAGCGCGCGCAGGAACTCGCGATCGACTACGCCACGCGCCGCGAGACGTTCGGCAAGAAGCTGGCGGACCGGCAGGCGATCCAGTTTTACCTCGCCGAGAACTACGCCGACATCGCCGCGGCCAAGGCACTGGTGCTGCAGGCCGCCAAGGCCTTCGAAACCGGCGCCCCGGATGCGGCCGTGCTCTCCAGCGCATCCAAGATGATCGCCGTCGACATGCTCTCCCGAGTCACCGACAAGGCACTCCAGGTGCACGGTGGCCAGGGGTACTGGAAGCGCAACGCCATCGAAAGGGTCTACCGCGACGCCCGCGCACAGCGCTTCGAAGAGGGAACGAACGAGATCCAGAAGTTGATCGTCGGTCGCGCCGTCATTACCGGCGACGTCAGCAACTAAGCACACTGTCAGCCACCAGCCCCGCTCCAATCCATCGCCGGTCACCGAGACCGGCCATACCCTTCAGGAAAAATCTGCTTCATGGCTAGCTCAACCGAAAAACAGGTCGCACTCATCACCGGTAGCTCCCGGGGCATCGGCCGGGTGCTGGCGCTCAAGCTGGCGGCGCAAGGCACCGACCTGGTCATCAACTACAAGAGCAACCGTGACCTTGCGGAGCAGACGCTCGCAGACGTGCGAGCAGCGGGCGCGGACGGTATCGTCGTGCAGGCGGACATCGAGGAGCCCGACGACATCGACGCGATGTTCACGACGATCAAGGAGCGCTTCGGCAAGCTCGATGCATTCGTGGCAAACGCCGCGGCCAGTGCCTTCAAGCCGGTTTCGCAGCTCAAGCTCCACCACCTCGACCGCAACTGGGCGATGAATGTGCGGTCGTTCGTGCTCGGCGCCCAGCGCGCCGTTGAACTCATGCCGAAGGCGGGTGGCCGCATTGTGGTCGTCACCAGTTACGGATCGCTGCGCGCCTTCCCCACGTACGCCTCGCTCGGCGCCGCGAAGGCCGCGAACGAGGCGTACGTGAAGTTCATGGCGACCGAATTCGGCCCGAGAAACATCACCGTCAATGCGGTGAACGGCGGACTCATCGACACCGACTCGCTCGAGTTCTTCTACAGCCGGGTTCCTGGCATGGCCCCGATGCAGAGCGTCATCGAGAAAGTGCCGCTCGGTCGCCCGGGAACTGCCGACGACATGGCATCAGCCATCGAATTCCTGCTTTCCCCCTCCGCCGGCTACATCACGGGCCAGACGCTCTCGGTGGACGGCGGCCTCACCGTCGTCGCGCCGCCATTCTGGGCGGACACCACCGGTGACCTGCGGGCGTCCGTCTTCGGTTCGGAGGGCTAACCCTCCATGGCCGCCGCGCTGGCCCTCCTGCGCACGCCGTGGCAGCTCGGCGCGCTGCAGATTCCGCACCGCGTCGTCATGGGCAGTATGCACACCGGCCTCGAGGTCGGCGACGACGGTGAAGCGCTCGCCGCTTTCTATCGCGAGCGCGTTGCGGGTGGCGCAGGGTTGGTGATCACCGGCGGTCTCGCCGTGAGCGAGATGGGCCGGGGCGGACCCGACTATGCCGTGCTGCCCGAAGCAGCCCCCCGCCTCGCGGTTGCCACGCGAGCCGTGCACGAGGCGGGCGGTCTCATCGCGGCCCAGCTCTTCCACGCCGGCCGCTATGCGGTGCTTCCCGAAGGATCCGTCGCGCCGTCCTCGGTTCCGTGGCGCGCCGCGCGCGGCATCGTCCCCCGGGCGCTGGAGGAGCACGAAATACGTGCCACCATCGACGACTTCGCGCACGCGGCATCCGCTGCCCATTCCGCGGGGTTCGATGCGGTGGAGATCATGGCCTCGGAGGGCTACCTGGTCAACCAGTTCTGTTCCCCGATCACCAATCTGCGGGACGACGAGTGGGGCGGGGACGCGTCCCGCCGACGGCGCTTCGCGGTCGAGGTCGTGACGGCGGTGCGGGCGGCCGTGCCCGCCCAGGTTGCGGTGCTGGTACGGATGTCGGGCAATGACCTGATGCCAGGATCATCCACGCCGGACGAGATCGACGCGCTTGCGCGTGCTCTCGTCGATGCGGGCGTGGACGGAATCAGTGTCGGAGTCGGCTGGCACGAATCGTCGGTGCCAACCGTGCAGGGATCGGTGCCCCACGGCGCCTGGCTCCCGGAGTCAGAGCGGATCGCGGCGGCGATCGGGCGCGCTGTCCCGGTGATCGCCAGCAATCGATTCAATGACCTCCGCGACGCCGAACGGGCGCTGGAGCGCGGAATCGTCGACGCCGTCTCGCTCGCGCGCCCTTTCCTTGCCGATCCGACGATCGTCGCCCGCAGCTTCGCCGGCGACTTCGACAGGGTGAACTCCTGCATCGCGTGCAATCAGGCCTGCATCGACCGTTCGCTGGTCTTTGAGCCGGTCTCCTGCCTGGTGAATCCTCGGGCAGGCCACGAGACCGTGTTCCCGCTCGACCTTCCAACGACGACGCGTTCCCGCGTCGCCGTGGTGGGTGCCGGCCCGGCCGGCCTGATCGCGGCTGTCGACCTCGCCCGCCGGAGGCACGCGGTGACGCTGTTCGAAGCCGGGGAGCCGGGCGGACAATTCCGGCTTGCCGCGCGCATCCCGGGCAAGGAGGACTATGCGCTCACGGTCTCGTCGGCCCTCGCCGAACTCGACGCCCTCGGCGCCACGTTGTCATTCGGAGTGACCGCAACGGCCGCCGAGCTCGCGGAGTTCGACGGAGTCATCGTCGCGACAGGGGTGCGCCCGCGCGCAATAGACATCCCCGGGGCAGACCTTCCTCACGTGGTCAGTTACGAGCACGCCATCGAGCACGGCGTGCCAGACGGACCGGTGGCGATCATCGGCGGTGGCGGCATCGGGGTGGATATCGCGAGCCTCCTCGTCGAGCCGCACGACGAACGGTCCCGTGCGCTCGAATTCTCCGCCAGGTTCGGGCTCGGCCCGACCGGTGAGCTGGCCAGATCCGGTTCCTCTGGCCTCACGGTCGCCCAGCGGCCGGGCAGCGAGGTCACCATCCTGCGCCGTTCTGGCAAGTTCGGGCAGGGGGTCGGCATTTCTTCGCGTTGGGTGGTGCTGTCCAACTTGCGGGCAGCGGGGGTACGGATGCTCGGCGGAGTGCGGTATCGCGCGATCACGCCGGACGGGGTGGAGGTCGAATCAGCCGAGGGGGCCGAGCTGGTGCCCGCACGCACGGTCATCGTCTGCGCAGGCCAGGTGGAGCGGTCCGCGCTCGCGGATGAGCTCCGTGCTGCAGGCATCCGCCACCTGGTTGTCGGCGGTGCGCGGCTCGCCGGCGGCGTCGACGCGGTGCGCGCCACCTCCGAAGCACTGGCCGCTGCGCGGGAGATCACGACGGCGCCGCGGTAGCGCGACGCCTCCCTGGCTTGCATCAGCTCCAGCCCGCAGCCATCCGCAGATCGGCAGCAAGCCGGGACGGTTCACCACCGGTTGAATCAAGCACCAGGTCGTCGAACGTGTTCGCCGCAAGAATCCGGGCGAGCTCGGCCGCGCGGTCGAGATGCCACGCCAACCCGATTGGGTCGCGCTCATGACGTCGAGCAAGCCGCGCCCTCACGACCTCCAGCGACGCAGTCAATCGGCAGATGAACATCCGGTCCGAGTCAAGCGCTTCCAGGTATCGGCCGACTTCCGCCTCGTTCTCAAGCACCCCGGCCAGGATGAACCTCTCGGCGCCGGCCTCGCGGTAGTTGGCGACAATGCTGAGCAGATTGCGCAGCTCGATCTCGTGAGTGAACGGATCCGCCGCCGGAGCCGGGCGGAGGAGACGGATCTCGTCGAGATCGATCACCGCGTGCGATACGGATGTCTCCAGCGCGCTCACGGCGTGGGCAAGCGTCGTCTTTCCCGACCCGACCGTGCCGTTCACGAAGATACTGTCAATCACGGTGCAACTATTACAGAGACGGTTCCGGTCCGGCAGGATAGGCGCGGTGAGGGACAACACTATGGATGCGAGTTCGACAGTCGATGTTCGGCGCATTGCGGCAGCGCTCGCAAATGCCGAAGCTCGAATCGCCTACGCCGAAATTGTGTTGTCAGGCGAGTCAGCTGGAGCCTCACGGTCCCCAAGCGGCGCCAAGCGACAACGCACTCTCGACGTTTTGGTCGGTTCCGGTCTGATCGAGCAGACCACCGACGATCATTACGCTGCGACGGATGCACCGTTCCGCGCCGTCCTCGCCCAGCAGGGCAAGCGCGAGGCGGCGACCGGGGTCGACCGCTTTCTTCGCGCGGGGAGAATCGACCACTTTCCCGCCTCCGCCACCGATCGTCGAGCGGTGCTGGAGTGGGTCCTCGATCAGGTGGTGGCGAGTGACGAGGTGCTGACAGAACGGGAGCTGAACGAACGCCTGCTCGCGTACTGCGACGACTTTGCGCTTCTCCGGCGATACCTGGTGGATAACGACCTGCTCAAGCGAACGCCGTCAGGTTCCAGCTACGCGCGATGACACTCCCGGCTGACGTTTGAGAGACTGGAGGTAGCTCTTATGACGCTACGGAGGCCGGACGATGAATGATGGTGGACCCAACGGGTCGTCGGCGGTCATCGTCGTGGCCGTCGTTCCCAAACAGTCCGATGCCGTCCTCCTTCAGGCCCTCGCGCTTGCCCGCGATCTCGGCGCCGAGTTGATCTGCGCCAACGTCAATGTGGGTCGGTATCCGGTGGAGGAACGCCCGGATGGCACCATTGTCTCGCTGCCCTTCGATCCCGACCTGCCGGACCTGAGCGAGGAAGTGTTCGACCCGGCACTCGCCGACCATATCCGCGATGTACTTGCCACGTCGGACATCCGCTACACGCTACGCGCGCTGGCCGGTGAACCCGCACGGGCACTGGGTCATCTTGCCGAAGCAACCGATGCGAGGCTCATAGTCGTGGGCACGCATGAACCTGGACTTCGGCGCGGTTTGCACGATTTCTTCGAGGGCTCTGTCGCCGTCCATCTCGCGCACCGCCAGCATCGCCCCGTGGTCGTCGTCCCCCTCTCCCCCGTGACGGATGACGGAAAGCTTCCGTGGGAGTGAGTCCGGGCCCCGTCGTCGACACTGCACGCGACGCACAGCGGCCCGTGCATCTGCGCTGGCGAAACATCGGGCTGGTCTTCCTCGGCGGGACACTGGGGACAGCAGCGCGTTACCTGCTGTCCACAGTGATTCCGGCCTGGCAAGGGATACCGATCGGAACATTCGTCATCAACGTCGTCGGCGCTTTCGTCCTCGGTGTCCTGCTGGAAGCGCTCACCCGCCGGGGACCGGATGACGGGATGAGGCGCGACCTGCGTCTTCTGGTTGGCACCGGGGTGCTCGGCGGATTCACCACGTACAGTTCCTTCGCCGTCGACGCCGATGGACTTCTTACCAGCCATCTGCTGTGGGACAGCCTGCTGTACTCCGCGGCGACGCTCCTCATCGGAGCCGCCGCATCGGCGGCCGGAATCACCATCGCCACCGCGGTCCACCGCAAACGGGCAACTACACAATGAGCGTGCTGGTTGTGGTGGCGCTCTCCGTCGCCGGCGGCCTCGGTGCCGTCGTCCGGCTGGTGTTCGACGGATTCCTGCGCAGCCGCATGAAGGTGGCATACCCGCTCGGCACCACGGTGATCAACGTCACCGGATCCCTGCTCCTCGGCCTCGTCACGGGGCTCGCCCTGACCCACGCGTTGCCCACGGAATGGCGCCTGATCTGCGGGACCGGATTCCTCGGCGGATACACAACGTTCAGCACGGCCAGTTACGAGACCGTCCGGCTCGCCCAGGCGGGACGCATCGCCGCCGCGTTCGCCAATGGGATCGGCATGTTCGTCGTGGCGCTTCTGGCCGCCGGAGCCGGTCTCTGGCTCGGATCTCTCGCGTGACGGGAAGGCCCCGCGCCCGCGAGCGATCCCACCTGCTTCGGATGCCCGCTCACGCTCCCTGGATATGGAAGTTGTAATCGGGCCGGCCAAGCGCCTGCCACAGGCGCAGCCACATCGGCAGCATCATTTCGGTGGCACGCGCCGAGGTGATGTCGCCGAGATCCAGGATCGCCGCCGGCGGCCATCCCATCTCGCCGAGCAGGGCGATCACGTGCGCCTTGGCATCCGCGTCGTTGCCACCGACGAAGACGTGATGCTCGCCGGGCACCCGACTCGGCTCCACCATGATCTGAGCGTTCATGGTGTGGAGCGTCTTGACCACCTTCGCGTCGGGGAACGCCTGCTGGATCTGCTCACCCAGGCTGTCGGAGTTGACCGGGTCCAGCGTCGGCGGCATGCCGTGTGAGAAGTCCAGCGGATTGGCGACATCGATCAGGACCTTGCCGGCGAGGTTCTCCGCCCCGGCCTCGGTGAGAGCCGCACGAGAGACACCCCCGGATGTCGCGTTGATGACCACCTCTGCCCCCGCAGCTGCGTCCCGGAATGTGGCGAGGGAGATGTCCGGATGGGACTCCTGCCACTCGGAGTACGGCTTGATTCCATAACCGCCCGGTTCGGTGCGAGTGGCCGTGACCTGGGGGTCACGGGTCCCGATCACGACGTCATGATCGAGGGACGCGAGCTTGTTCGCGAGCGTCCGGCCGACGATGCCGGTGCCGAGGATGGCGTATCGCATGGCGCTCCTTGGGGGTGAGGCGATCTCAGGATGGTGGCCCGAGTGTACGCCTCCCCGGTCAGGCGCGTTCCTCGCCGAATCCGGACTCGACCAGGTCGGCGAGCGCATCGACCGCTGCCTCGCCGGAGGCATCCAGCGTCACAATCTCGGCCGACGAGCCGGCCATGAGCGCGAGCCCCATGATGCTGAGCAGGCTCTTGGCATCCTTCCCGTTGACGGTCACCTTGGCCGGGAACGTGTTGGCGAGCCTGACGAACTCCGCTGCCGGGCGCGCGTGCAGGCCGGACACGTTGGTGAGCGTCACGGTACGGGCGTAGCGGATGCCCGAATCCGCTTCCTTCGCGGCGGGGATCGCGGGCGCTACCCGGGTCTGGCGGGCCGATTCAGCGGCGGCAACGACGGCCAGAACGTCCGCACCTGACTCTGCCGCCACCGCTGCTGCCACTCCACCCTCGACCAGCGGCGCGTCGACGACATGGACGCCGTCGCGCGAATCCTCCTCGAGGAAGTCGCGCGCGGTCGCCGCGGTCAGGATCGCGGAGCCGAGGTCGCACAGCACGACGACGCCTCGTCCCGTGTTCGCCTCACGCAATGCGGCCGACACGGCCTCGAAGCTTGTACCGATGCCGCCATCCGCGGTGCCACCTGCCGCGATGAGCCGGGTCGATGGCGCCATCTGCCGCGCCAGCTCGACAAGCCCTTCCGCGAGCCGTGCGCTGTGCGAGACGAAGACCAGCCCGACGCGACGCGCTTCTGGCTGATGGTTCGTTCCCCTCGCCTCAGGCATTCCGTGCCGCATCCGCCGCTGCCTGCAGGAGCAGCGCAGTCGACTGCGCCCCCGGATCGCGATGTCCGATCGCTCGCTCCCCCAGGTAGCTTGCTCTCCCCTTGCGGGCAATCAGCGGCTCCGTCGCCTCTGCGCCGGCGCTCGCTGCTTCGGCGGCCGCCCGCAGGATGCCGCCCGGCGACTCCCCCGCACTCTCCGCGGCCGACGCTGCGTCGACGGCGGGAGTCCAGGCATCCACCATGGTCTTCTCCCCCACTTCGGCTTTGCCACGCAGCACGATGCCATCGCGCACCGCCCGCAGCAGTGCAACGATCGAGGCCCCGTCGAGTTGAGTCTCCGTACCGGCGGCGTCGGATGCCTTGAGCAGCCCGGTCCCATAGAGCGGACCGGCCGCACCCCCGATGGTCGAAATGAGCGTCATGGCAACCTTCTGCAGCACGCCGCCCGGCGACGCATCCGCGGAAATCGTCTCAAGCCCGGCGAGGACCGCCGCAAACCCGCGATCCATGTTCTCACCATGGTCGCCGTCACCGATCTCCCGGTCGAGTGCCCCCAACTCGGCGCGGTTCTCGGCGAGCACGCGCGCGCTCTCGCGCATCCAATCAACGACCCATGTGGCATCCAGGCTCATCTGCACCCATCCCCGAACGACTCCATCGAAACTAACAGCCCCACCGGAGTGCGGCGGTGTGCACCGGTGCATCCCACAGTTCAAGCAACTCGTCGTCGAGCCGAAGGAGGGTGATCGAGACGCCCTGCATCTCGAGGGAGGTCGCGAAGCTGCCGACAAGGCTCCGCGTGACCGCGAGCCCTCGCTCGACCAGCGACTGTGCGGCTCGGCGGAACACGATGTAGAGCTCCGACAGCGGTGTCCCGCCCAGCCCATTGACCAGCAGGAGCACGCGGTCGCCTGCGACGAATGGCAGATCCCCCGTGATGGCGGTCACAAGCCGGTCGACGATCGCATCGGCCGGCTCCAGCGGAATTACCGCCCGCCCCGGCTCGCCGTGAATGCCGATGCCGAACTCGATGTGCTCGTCGTCGAGCGTGAAGCTCGGCTCGCCCGAGTACGGGACGACGCCAGCCCGCAGGCCAACGCCCATCGAGCGCATCGAAGCGTTCACGCGTCGGGCGATGGCGGCCACGGAATCGAGGTCGTCACCGCGTTCGGCCGCGGCACCTGCGATCTTCTCGACGAGAACCGCTCCCGCGATGCCCCGTCGCCCGGCGGTGAAGCTCGAATCCTCGACGGCGACATCATCATTGATCAGCACGGACTCAACGCGGATGCCCGCCCCGGCCGCGAAGTCAGCCGCGGTCTCGAAGTTCAACACATCGCCGGTGTAGTTCTTGACCAGGTAGAGCACTCCGGCTCCTCCGTCGACCGCACGCGTTGCCGCGAAGACGAGGTCCGGCGTGGGCGAGGCGAAGATGGCGCCCGGCACGGCCGCATCCAGCATCCCACGCCCGACGAAACCGACGTGGAGGGGTTCGTGACCGCTGCCCCCGCCGCTCACGAGCGCAACCTTGCCCGCGATGGGTGCGCCACGCCTCGCGACGTAACGCGGCTCGAAGGAGACGCTCAGAATGTCGGAATGTGCCGCGGCGAGGCCGCCGAGCGTCTCGTCGACAACAGCGCGCGCGTCATTGATGAGCTTCTTCATCGAAACCCCTTCCGCCTATCGCGTCGCCGCGACCCAGCGCTCGAGCTTGGCGGTGGCCGCTCCGGAGTCGATGGCATCCGCCGCGACGACCAGCTTCTGCCTGAATCGATCGAGGATGCTCTCCTGGACCTTCGACGGGTCGGCCGCCAGGTCGAACGAGACAAGCCCGGCTGCCGCATTCAGGAGCACGATGTCGCGCACCGGCCCTTCTTCGCCGGCGAGTACGGCGCGCACCACGGCGGCGTTGTGGTTGGCATCGCCGCCGAGAAGCTCCTCGATGCTGGCCCGGCGGATCCCAAGCTCCCGCGGATCGATGTCGTGCTCGGTGACGAGCCCGCGCGTGACCTCCCAGACGTGGCTGTGACCGGTCGTCGACAGCTCATCCAGGCCGTCGTCGCCGCGGAACACGAGCGCCGTGGCACCGCGTGTGCGGAAGACCCCGACGATCAACGGAACACGATCCAGTTGCGCGACGCCCACGGCCGAGGCCTCTGGCCGCGCCGGATTGCACAGGGGGCCAAGAAAGTTGAAGACAGTGGGGATGCCGAGCTCCGCGCGCACCGGGCCGGCGTGAGCGAATCCGGGGTGAAAGGCCGACGCGAACGCGAATGTGATCCCGACCTCGTCGAAGACCCCCGCGACACGAGCGGCCGAAAGCCCGAGGTCGACGCCCAGGGCTGCGAGCACGTCGGAGGATCCGGAGGCCGAACTGGCCGCCTTGTTTCCGTGCTTGATCACGGGAGCGCCGGCGGCAGCGGCCACGATCGACGCGGTCGTCGAGATATTGACGGTACCGAACCGATCACCGCCGGTTCCGACGATGTCGAGCGCCATCGGATCGATGTCCAGCGGCACAGCATGATCCAGAATCGCGTCTCGGAATCCCACGATTTCGTCGACCGTCTCACCCTTGGCCCGCAATGCGACAAGAAATCCGGCGAGTTGTGCCGAGGTCGCTTCCCCGGTGATGACCTGCTCCATTGCCCAGGCCGCGTCCGCGACAGTCAAGTCGTCGCCCTCAAGGAGAGACGTGAACACCGAAGGCCAGGTCGTAAATTCCGCCATACAGCGATCCTAATGAGAAAACACAGCATTCTTTTCGGTCATAATGGAAGCGTGACGAGCACCTCAATCTCCCCTCATGCGGGCGCGCCTGCAATCAACCGCCCGAACGTAGTGGCCGTTGGCACGATCGTCTGGCTTGGCAGCGAGGTCATGTTCTTCGCGGGCCTCTTCGCGATCTACTTCACGCTGCGTTCGACGGCTCCTGCACTGTGGGCATCCGAAACCCAGCACCTCAATGTGCCATACGCACTTGTCAATACGCTGGTACTCGTTTCAAGCTCGTTCACCTGCCAGTTCGGCGTGTTCGCCGCCGAGCGGCTCCAGGCTCGCTCGACCGGCTGGAAGCCGAGCCAATGGGGCATGGTCGAATGGTTCACGCTCACCTACGCACTGGGCGCCATCTTCGTCGCCGGTCAGGCCACTGAGTACGCGACGCTCGTGTCGGAGCATGTCTCGCTGAGCTCAAGCGCATATGGATCGGCTTTCTATCTCACGACGGGATTCCACGCCCTGCACGTCACCGGCGGTCTCATTGCGTTCCTCCTCGTCATCGGTCGCGCATTCGCTGTCAAGACCTTCGGGCACAAGGAGGCGACGAGCGCCATCGTTGTCTCGTACTACTGGCACTTCGTTGACGTCGTTTGGATCGGGCTCTTCCTGGTCATCTACGTTCTCAAATAGGAATCAGGAGCAGAACACCTCACCATGCGCGCAAAAACGCACACTCCTGGCCGTACCGTACGTAAGACAGGGCGCCGTCACCCCTTGGCCACCATCGCCCTGATCGCAATCGGACTGGGCCTCACCGGGGGCGCTTACGCTGCCTTCAACACCTCGACGGCCTCGGCAGAACCCGCCGCCGCGTCGCAGCAGTCCGTTGACCAGGGCAAGAAGATCTTCATGTCCAACTGCGCTACCTGCCACGGCCTGTCGGCCTCAGGTACGGCAAACGGGCCGAGCCTGATCGGCGTCGGTGCCGCAGCCGTTGACTTCCAGGTCGGTACGGGCCGCATGCCCATGGCCATGAACGGTCCGCAGGCGCAGCAGAAGCCCGTCCAGTTCACCGGCAGTGACATCTCCGCGCTGGCCGACTACGTCGCATCGCTCGCCCCAGGGCCGGGCATCCCCAACGCGTCACTTCTCGACACCACCCAGGGCAACGCCGCGAATGGTGGCGAGCTCTTCCGCACGAACTGCGCGATGTGCCACAACGTCGCCGGCGCTGGTGGCGCCCTCACCGAGGGCAAGTTCGCCCCCGCGCTCAGCGGTGTCAGCGCCCAGCACATCTACGAGGCCATGGTCACCGGTCCGCAGAACATGCCCGTGTTCAACGACAGCAACATTTCCCCGTCTGGCAAGCGCGACATCATCACCTACCTCAAATACATCGAGAAGAACCCGTCCCCCGGCGGATTCGCGCTCGGCGACCTCGGCCCCGTGGCTGAGGGCCTGTTCCTCTGGATCTTCGGCCTGGGTTCGATCGTCGCCCTGACCGTGTGGATCACGGCGAAGTCGAATTAGGCGGTACAGAGGTCATGACACAGCGCACGAAGGAGAACAATGGCACAGGACGATAACGGCGGTCACGAACTGACCACTGCCAATTCGTCGGCCGTCGAGCACGCCAGGGCAGGCGATCCCGGAACAGCAGTGATCGTGCAGGATGCGGTCCCCAACCCCGGTTTCCCGACGCACCGCCCGCGAATCACGGATATCAATCCAGTCAAGCAGCGTCGCGCTGAGCGCGTCGTTTACACGCTGTTCTACCTTTCGATCGTGGGCAGCATCTGGGCGATCGCCGCATACATGATGTTCCCGATCGAGTCATCGGATCCCGGCTCGGTGCGTCTGAACACCCTCTTCATCGGTCTTGGCATTGCCCTCGCCCTCCTCGCCATCGGCATCGGTGCTGTGCACTGGGGCAAGGCGCTCATGTACGAGCAGGAAGGGATCGACCTCCGCCATCCAGTGCGTGGGTCCGAGGTCACAATCGAGCGTGCGGTCGAGATCTTCCAGGAGGCCGACCAGGAGTCGGGCTTCAGCCGCCGTACTGTCGTGCGCAACTCCCTGATCGGCGCCTTGATCGCCTTCCCGCTGCCGGCGATCGTGCTGTTCCGCGGCCTGGGGCCGCAGAACCAGAACCCGGTCACGCTGCTCTCTCACACCATGTGGAAGGCGGGAACCCGCCTCACCCGCGACCCAGAGGGAACCCCGATCAAGGCCACAGACGTCACGCTCGGCTCCGCGTTCCACGTCATTCCCGAAGGACTCAACGAGACTCCCGACCCGCTCGAGGAGAAGGCAAAGGCAGCTGTCCTGCTCATGCGCCTCAACCCGGCGGACCTGAATGTCTCCCCCGCCCGCAAGACCTGGAACTACAACGGCATTGTCGCGTACTCCAAGATCTGCACACACGTCGGATGCCCCGTCGCACTCTACGAGCAGCAGACACACCACCTGCTGTGCCCCTGTCACCAGTCGCAGTTCGACATCACGCACGAGGCCAAGGTCATCTTCGGCCCGGCCAAGCGTCCGCTGCCGCAGCTGCCCATCACGGTCGACGCCGAGGGTTACCTCGTTGCCCGTAGTGACTTCACCGAACCGGTCGGCCCGAGCTTCTGGGAGCGTAATTGAGCACGACAACCGCCGCGCCGCGCGCGGCAAAGAAGGGCGGCTTCACGGCCGCCGCAGCGAACTATCTTGAAGATCGCACCAGCATGTCGGCTGCGGTCAGGGAGTTCGGTCGCAAGATCTTCCCCGACCACTGGTCGTTCCTGCTTGGTGAGGTCGCACTCTACAGCTTCATCGTCATCCTGCTCAGCGGCACGTTCCTGACGTTCTTCTTCCAGGCCTCACAGGCATCCGTGATTTACGACGGCTCCTTCGTGCCCCTCAAGGGCGTCGAGATGTCGTCGGCCATGTCGAGCACGCTCAACATCTCGTTTGACATCCGAGGCGGCCTCCTGATGCGTCAGGTGCACCACTGGGCAGCGCTGCTCTTCGTGGCGTCCATCGGTCTGCACATGCTGCGCATCTACTTCACGGGTGCATTCCGCAAGCCGCGTGAACTCAACTGGGTGATCGGATTCGTGCTCTTCATCCTCGCGATGGCCGAAGGCTTCACCGGATACTCGCTGCCGGACGACCTTCTCTCCGGCAACGGTCTCCGCATCATCGACGGCTTGATCAAGGGCATCCCGCTCGTGGGCACCTGGATCTCCTTCCTGCTCTTCGGCGGCGAGTTCCCCGGCACCGCCATCGTCGGTCGCCTCTACACGCTGCACATCCTGCTGCTGCCTGCACTCGTGCTCGCCATGATTGCGCTTCACCTGCTGTTCGTGGTCGTCCACAAGCACACGCAGTACGCCGGGCCAGGGCGAACGCAGGAGAACGTCATCGGCTACCCGGTGCTCCCGGTCTATGCCGCGAAGGCCGGTGGGTTCTTCTTCATCGTGTTCGGCGTCGTCGTCCTCATGGCATCGTTCTTCACAATCAACCCGATCTGGAACTACGGTCCGTACGACCCGTCACCGGTCTCGGCCGGTACACAGCCGGACTGGTACATCGGTTTCGCCGATGGCGCGCTGCGCCTGATTCCACCGGGCTGGGAGTTCGTCTGGCTCAACCACACGTGGTCGTTCAACATCCTCACGCCACTGATCGTGATCGGCGTGTTCATCGTCCTCGTGATGTTCTACCCGTTCATCGAGTCGTGGATCACGGGCGACAGGCGAGAGCACCACATCCTCGATCGACCACGCAACGCCCCCACTCGCACGGCCATCGGCGCGGCCGGTGTCACGTTCTATGCCGGTCTATGGGCCGCTGCGAGCTCTGACCTCATCGCCACGCACTTCATGCTGACGATCGAAGGCGTCATCCACGCGATCCAGGCGATTGTGGTCCTCGGACCATTCGTCGCGTTCTTCATCGCGAAGCGGGTCTGCCTCGCGCTGCAGAAGAAGGATCGCTCGATCGCGCTGCACGGCTACGAGTCCGGCCGCATCGTACGACTGCCCGGTGGCGAGTACATCGAGGTGCACGAGCGCCTCGACGAGTACGAGCGCTGGCGCCTGGTCAGCTTTGAGAGCTATCAGCCGCTCATGCTCCGCCCGAACAGTCGCGGCAAGATCACGGTGGGTCAGCGCGTGCGTGCAGGCATCTCCCGTTGGTTCTTCGAGGACCGGATCGCGCCGGTAACCATGCGCGAGCTCGAGGAAGGCCACGGCCACCACTAGTCAGGTGACGTCCGAGAGCCTTGCCGCGTGGCTTCGTTGCCCGGCATGCTCTCGGACGCTCCGGGCAGTGTCTCCGCTCGTAGTCGGCTGTGACGCTGGGCATCGTTTCGACGTCAATAAGCGCGGCTACGTCTCGCTTCTCGCTTCGACGAGCAAGGTTGTCGGCGACAGCGCCGCGATGCTCGACGCGCGAGCACAGGTCCTGGCGAGCGGGGTCTACTCCCCCATCGTCGACGTACTCATCGAGCTCGCACGGCCGGCATCGGCATCCGAAGCAGGGCACCAGGGCGCGCCAGCACGCACATCGGCCCGCGCCTTCAGATCGGATGCGCGGCCACGAATTCTCGATGCCGGTTGCGGCACCGGGTACTACCTGCGCGAGCTTCTGGGGGCCGTCGGCGGCCAGGGGCTCGCCATGGATCTCTCCCCCGCTGCCGTCGGTCGCGCCGTCCGCAGTCAGGGCACAGCCGGAGTCAGTGACGCGCGCGTTGACGGGCTCGTGGCCGACACGTGGCAGCCCCTGCCGATCCGCGATGGCGCCGTCGACATCATTCTCAACGTCTTCGCGCCCAGGAACGTCCCCGAATTCCACCGTGTGCTCGCGACCGACGGCGTCCTGCTCGTCGTCGTCCCGACGGCCGGCCACCTCGCCGAGCTCCGGGCCGCTGGACCGCCTCGTGACGGTGGCCGGATGCTCGATGTACCCGCAGACAAGGCCGCGCAGCTCTCGGAGACAATCGCGCCGTATTTCGCTCGTGACCGACAGGAGAACATCACGTTCACCATTCGGGTTGGCGAAGGCACGGCCGACCAGCTCGTGGCAATGGGGCCGTCAGCGCATCACGTGACAGAACACGCTACCGCCGCCGCAGACGAGAATGCCGCCACGTTCAGGAACGTGACGGCATCCGTCGATATTCTCCGCTTTCACAGGCGCGAGGTCTATCGCGCGAAGTAGCCCCGGTAGTACTCGTAGGTCCAGCCCACGAGGCAGATGATCGTGAACGCGAGGCCGATGAAGCAGATCCAGAAGCCCACGGCGATGCCGAGCATCACGAGGGCGGCGCCGGCGCCGAGCATGACCGGCCACCAGCTCCAGGGGCTGAAGTGCCCGAGCTCCGGGTCGCCGTCGTCGATGTTACCGTCGAGACGGTCTTCGGGTAGTTCGCCGCCCTGCGACGCATGCGAGCGACCCAGGTAGAAGGCGAGGAACGCACCGAGCACGGTCGAAAGCATGAGGGCCACCGACCCGACCCACTCGATCTTGCCGTAGTAGATCAGGCTCCAGACCGTGTAGAGCGCCGCGGAGAAGGCAAAGAAGACCGTGAGGATCCAGAAGAGGGTTGCATTGGCTCTCATGTCACTTCACATTCTCGTCGGATAGGTCGAATACGGGCGCGTCCGGAGCATCCTTCGCGTTGATACTGCCGATCCCGACGCCGATCGGGATTCCCGCCTCCGGGTGGTTGAGGTCGAACGCGGGAGACTCGCTACGGATGCGCGGAATCGAGGTGAAGTTGTGACGCGGCGGCGGGCAGCTGGTCGCCCACTCGAGCGAGCGGCCGTAGCCCCATGGGTCGTTGACCGTGACCTTGGGCGCGTTCCTCGCCGTGAGGTACACGTTCAGGAAGAACGGGATCATCGACACGGCGAGGATTCCCGCACCGATGCTCGACACCTGGTTCATCCAGGTGAAGCCGTCGCCCGGCAGGTAGGTCGCGTAACGACGCGGCATGCCGATGACGCCCAGCCAGTGCTGAATGAGGAAGGTCGTGTGGAACCCGATGAACAGCAGCCAGAAGTGCCACTTGCCCAGGCGGTCGTTGAGCATCTTGCCCGTCCACTTCGGCCACCAGAAGTAGAACCCGCTGAACATTGCGAAGACGACGGTTCCGAAGACCACGTAGTGGAAGTGGGCGACGACGAAGTACGTGTCGGAGACGTGGAAGTCGAGCGGCGGGGATGCGAGGATGACGCCGGTCAGTCCGCCGAAGGTGAATGTGATCAGGAATCCGATCGCCCAGAGCATCGGGGCTTCGAATGTGACGGAACCGCGCCACATCGTGCCGATCCAGTTGAAGATCTTCACACCCGTCGGCACCGCGATGAGCATGGTCATGAGCGAGAAGAACGGCAGCAGCACCGATCCGGTCACATACATGTGGTGCGCCCACACCGTCACGGACAGCGCAGCAATCGAGATCGTGGCGTAGATCAGCGTCTTGTATCCGAAGATCGGCTTACGGCTGAAGACAGGGAACACCTCTGAGACGATGCCGAAGAACGGCAGCGCGATGATGTACACCTCTGGGTGACCGAAGAACCAGAACATGTGCTGCCAGAGCAGCACTCCGCCGTTGGCCGCGTCGTAGATGTGGCCGTCGAACACCCGGTCGATTGCGAGGCCGAAGAGCGCGGCAGCGAGCACCGGGAAGGCCATGAGCACGAGGATCGAGGTGACGAGCGCGTTCCAGGTGAAGATCGGCATGCGGAACATGGTCATGCCCGGCGCGCGCATCGTGATGATGGTGGTGATGAAGTTGACGGCACCCAGGATCGTCCCGAATCCGGAGAGGCCAAGCCCGAGCACCCAGAGGTTGCCACCGACGCCGGGCGAGAACGTCGTGTTCGACAGCGGCGCGTAGGCGAACCAGCCGAAGGATGCCGCACCCTGCGGGGTGAGGAAGCCGCCGACGGCGATCAGGCTGCCGAAGCTGTAGAACCAGTAGGCCAGCGCGTTCAGACGCGGGAACGCGACGTCGGGGGCGCCGATCTGCAGCGGCATCAGCACGTTGACGAAGCCGGCGAAGAGTGGTGTCGCGAACATGAGCAGCATGATCGTGCCGTGCATCGTGAACAGCTGGTTGTACTGCTCCTTCGTCTGGACCACGGTGAGGCCAGGCGCGAACAGCTGGGCCCGGATGACCAAAGCCATCACGCCACCCATGAGGAAGTAAAGGAACGAGGTGATCAGGTAGAGGTACCCGATGGTCTTGTGGTCGGTGGACGTGATCCAGCTGACCAGAATATTGCCCTTACGCTCGACCTTGCTCGCACCAAAGGTCTGAGCCGGCCGTGGAAGCGTGACCGTGGAGGGAGCGGGTGCTGTTGTCGTCGTCATTGGTGGTGCCCTATCCGTTGCTCTTCGGTGCGCTCGTACCGGGGAGGTTCTGATTGCGGTTGTACGTCGAGTCGAGCGAGCCGTTGTAGCCGGCTGCCTTGAGGGACGCGATGTGTGCCTGGTAGTCGGCTTCCGAGACGACCTTCACGTTGAAGAGCATCGCGGAGTGGAATTCACCGCAGAGCTCGGCGCACTTGCCGACGTAGGTGCCGATTCGCTCGGGCGTGACGTACATGTAGTTCGTCTTGCCCGGAATCACGTCCTTCTTGTAGAGGAAGGCCGGAACCCAGAACGAGTGGATCACGTCACGCGAATCCAGCTGGATCGTGACCTTCTTGTTGACGGGCAAGTACAGCGTGGGGATCGTTGACTGCTGGACCGCGCCGTTGGTCGAGCCGGGAACCGGCTGGGCCTGGACGCCCGGGTCGTAGGTGTTGTCGCTGGTGTAGTTGAAGTCCCACGCCCACTGCTTGCCGTAGACCTGGACCTTGAGATCGGGGTTGGCGTATGGCTGCTCGATCGCGTCCTGGTCCCGCGCGGTGAACGCGAAGAAGCCGAGAACGAGGATGAGCGGGACGATCGTGTAGAAGATCTCGATCGGCATGTTGTAGCGCAGCTGCGGCGGCAGGCCGGTCTGGCCCTTGCGGCGGCGGTACACGATGACCGTCCAGATGATGAGTCCCCAGACGATGCAGCCCACGACAAGGAGGACGATCCAGGACGTCACCCACAGCCCGGACACGCGCTGCGTGTTGTTCGTCACGGGCGGCTCGCCCGGGACGAACCCAGGAAGGAATCCGTTTAGCTGGGCCGGCGTGCACCCTGCGAGAATGAGCGCGAGTGTCGCTGCGATCGGAATTGCAGCCCATCGGAGACGGCGGTTATGGCGCACCGGTGACCTTTCGAGAGACTCATGAACAGTTCACATGGAACTGTAATTGACCGGGTCTAGCCTACTCCGAGACGCACACCGGTACGAACCACAACAGGCCGCCCCGGAGGACGGCCTGTTGGCAATTGACTGTGGTGCGCTTAGTGGAACGAGTCCCCACACGCGCAGCTTCCGCCCGCATTCGGGTTGTCGATCGTGAAGCCCTGCTTCTGGATGGTGTCCTCAAAATCGATGTTCGCGCCCTCGAGATAGGGGACGCTCATCTTGTCCACGACGACCTCCACACCGTCGAAGTCGACAGCCGTGTCACCGTCGAGCATGCGCTCATCGAAGTAGAGCTGGTAGATCAGGCCGGAGCATCCGCCGGGCTGAACGGCAACGCGCAGGCGCAGGTCGTCGCGACCTTCCTGGGCCAGGAGGCTCTTGACCTTGTTCGCCGCAGTGTCCGTCAGTCCGACGCCATGGGCCCTGGTCTCGGTCAGTGTCGTGTCCGTCATGATGCTCCTCATTGTGAGTTCCACCGAAGTGGTTCCTAAAGCTGCTCGATCGATTGTACGTCCGAAAACCCGGAACTCCCCGAGTCCTGGCGCATGCGTCCTACGCGCTGACGGAGCCCCGCCCGTTCAGGCGCGCGAGAAGGATCGCCTCGGTCAGGATGGCCCGCTTGAAGACACCGAGGTGCAGGGACTCGTTGGGGCTGTGCGCACGCGAATCCGGGTCCTCGACGCCGGTGACGAGAATCTGTGCCTCCGGGAAAACCCGCACCAGGTCCGCGATGAACGGGATGGAGCCACCAACCCCCGTCTCGACCGCGTCAGCCCCCCAGGAATCGGCCATGGCTCGCTTCGCTTCCGCGACGGCCCAGCCGCTCGTGTCGACGAGGAACGGGTCGCCAGTGTCGACATCGTCGATCTCGATGTGGGCACCGAATGGCGCGTTCCCACGAATGTGGCGTTCGATGGCGACGAAGGCGTCCGCGGCGGACTGGCCGGGGGCGATTCGCGCGCTGATACGCACCGCTACGGACGGTGCGAGCGTGTTGGATGCGTTCGCCACGCTCGGTGCATCTATTCCGGTGACGGTGATGGCCGGCTTCGACCAGATCCGCCCGAGGATCGGTCCAGAGCCGATGGAGGTGACCCCGTCGAGCATGGCGGCCTCGTGCCGCAGCGTCTCCTCGTCGCGCGCCGGGGTCTCGCCGGCGTGCTCCGTGAGCCCTGCCACGGCGACCGAGCCATCGGCGGCGTGCAGCGTCGCGAGCAGGCGGATCATGGCGAGCATGGCATCGGGTACGGCACCGCCGAACATTCCGGAATGGGAAGCGTGTTCGAGCGTCCGAACCGTGAGCTTGAATGTCACGTTGCCGCGCAGCCCGACCGTGAGTGATGGCGTGTCGATATCCCAGTTGTCTGAGTCGGCCACGACGATCACATCGGCCGCCAGGGTGTCACGGTTGAGTTCAAGGAAGTTGGCGAAGGATGGCGAACCGATCTCCTCCTCCCCTTCGATGAAGACGGCCAGCCCGAGTTCGATGTCGTCTCCGAACGTGGCGCTGAGCGCGCGCACGGACGCGACGTGCGCCATGACGCCCGCCTTGTCATCCGCGGCGCCGCGTCCGTAAAGACGGTCCCCGCGCATGGTGGGTTCGAAGGGTACGGAATCCCAGTCCTCGTCCTTGCCCTGCGGCTGCACATCGTGGTGCGCATAGAGCAACACAGTCGGCCGACCATTCCGGGCGGCGCGGGTGGCGAGCACGGCCGGCTGGCCGAGCTTCGGCCCGTCGCCGATGGGCGCCTGCGCAATACTCACGCTGTCGAAGACTCCGGTCTCGCGCAGGAGTGCCGCGACGGCATCCGCACTGGCTGCCACGCTGGCCGGATCGAGTGAAGACACCGATGGTATGCGCACCAGATTGCTGAGATCCGCGATCGTGGCGGGAAGCGACTCCTGCACGACGAGACGGAGCTTCTGCTCGGCATCCGCAGTGCGAGAGGATGCGCCCGCGCTCGCCTGGACGGTCTGGTCTACGGTCTGCTCTGGGTTTCCCATACGGGTAATCTTAAGGCGACAACGATCGAGGACTTTATTGTGGCGAAACGACCAACGACTCCGGACCCTTCAGCGTCCGACGCAAACCCTGTGATCGAGACCGCCGAGCAATCCGCGGCACGCATCGCCAGCGGCAAGGGACAGCGGACTCCAACCCGCAAGGAACGCGAAGCCGCGCGCAAACGCCCACTCGTGCCGAATGACCGCAAGGAAGCGGCCCGCCAGTCCCGCGCGAAGGCAACCGAAGCACGCGAGCGCGCCCGCGTCGGCATGGCCGCCGGCGATGACCGCTACCTGACCGTGCGCGACCGTGGGCCGCAGCGCCGCTTCGTGCGCGACTACGTCGACGCGCGGTACAACATCGGCGAGTACATGATCCCGGTCGTGGTGCTGGTGCTCGTCCTCACGCTGTTTCCTCAGCCCGAAGTGCAGTTCTACGGCACCATCGCCCTGTGGGTGTTCTTCATCATCGCGATCCTCGATTGCGTGCTCCTCGGTTTCACCGTGCGCAGGAAGCTCGCGGCCAAGTACGGGGCGGACAAGGTCGAGAAGGGCGTGCGCTGGTACGCGGGCATGCGCGCGCTTCAGTTGCGCGTCATCCGCCTGCCCAAGCCGCAGGTCAAGCGCAGACAGTTCCCCCAGTAGCCGTGACGATCGTCGCCGCTGCAGACGGTTCCGCGCTGGGCAACCCCGGTCCAGCGGGCTGGGCGTGGTACGTCGATGACGGCCACTGGGCCGCGGGCGGCTGGCCGCACGGCACCAACAATCAGGGCGAACTGATGGCCGTCATCGACCTGCTCGATTCCACCGCGCACCTCGACGATGACCTCCGCATCCTGTGCGACAGTCAATACGTCATCAACGCGGTGACCAAATGGATGCCGGGCTGGAAGCGCAAGGGCTGGCGCAAAGCCGACGGCTCCCCCGTGCTGAACCGCGAGCTGTTGGAGCGACTCGATCGTGCGACGCAGGGCCGCCAGTATGTGTTCGAATGGGTCAAGGGGCACGCCGGACACGAGCTGAATGAAGCGGCGGATGTGCGTGCGCGCGCCGTGGCGACCGCCTATCAGAAGGGCGAGCCCATTCCGATCGGACCTGGTTGGCCTGGCGCTGCCGTAGCTGAGGTGGCGACGGGCGGGGTCGCGACCGGCGGGGTCGCGACCGGCGAGCAGACCGGCGAGGTGCAGGAGATCACACCGGCGCGCGAACCGGCCCAAAGCGTCGAGCTCGACCTGTTCGGCGAGGAGCTCGTCGCCGACGAGACCGACACCGAGGTCGTCGCTCGACTGGAACGCGAACTGGTGGAGCCCGGAGTACGGGCCGATGCGTCCCGCGTTGCCGCTATCCTGCATCCGGACTTCGAGGAGATCGGCCGGTCAGGGCGCCTCTGGGGCCACGACGCGATCGTGCAGGCCCTTGCGAGCGAGGAGCCCCGCAGCGTCGAATTCGAGCTGCTCGGCACCGAAACCATCTCGTCGGATGCGATTCTGCTCACCGCACGCACGACGGATGCGCGAGGCGGCACCCTGCGCAGCTCTCTCTGGGTGCGGGTGAACAACAGATGGCGCCTGCGATTCCACCAGGGCACCCCAGAGGAATAGGGCCGGAACTCCTACGACGCCGCGCGACGCAGTTTCGCGAGGCCGCGGTTGATCTCGCGCGCCCACAGTGGACCGCGGTAGATGAAGCCCGTGTAGCCCTGCACGAGCGTGGCGCCAGCGGCGAGGCGTTCCGCGACATCCGCCGCCGTCTCGATCCCGCCAACCGAGATCACGCACAAGTCGGCCGGAACGATCGAGCGGATCAGGCGCAGCACCTCGAGCGAGCGGGCCGCGAGCGGCGCGCCGGAGAGCCCGCCAGCACCCGCCGCTTCGACGATCGCCCGATCCGTCCGAAGCCCGTCGCGGGAGATCGTGGTGTTGGTCGCGATGATGCCGTCCAGACCGATGCGCACGACCAGTTCGGCGATTCGCGTGACCTCGTCGTCGGTGAGGTCAGGGGCGATCTTCACGAGCAGGGGCACCGCTCCGGCAACACCCTTGACCGCCTCCAGCAGGGGCGCGAGCATGTCGAGTTCCTGCAGTCCGCGCAGCCCAGGCGTGTTCGGTGAGCTGACATTGACCACGAGATAGTCGGCGACGGGAGCGAGGGTCGTTGCACTCGCGAGATAGTCGGCCGTGGCATCCTCGACGGCGACGACACGGCTCTTGCCGATGTTCACGCCGAGCACGGGTCGGTTTGTGCGGCCGGCAATGTGACGCAGTCGCTCGGCTGCGACATCCGCTCCCCCGTTGTTGAAGCCCATCCGGTTGACGACGGCGCGATCCGGGATGAGCCGGAACAGTCGCGGACGCTCGTTGCCCGGCTGCGCGATGGCCGTGAGCGTGCCAACCTCGACATGGCTGAAGCCGAGCTGGCCGAGGCCCAACACGCCTTTGCCGTCCTTGTCGAAGCCGGCCGCGACGCCGAACGGCGAGTCGAACCTGAGGCCAAGGGTGCGAACCGAGAGGTCTGCCCTGGGCCGGGTCGCCAGGCGCGCGAGGCGGCCGATCCCCAGCGTCGGCAGCGCGCGGATGAACGCGAACGCCAAATGGTGAGCCCGCTCGGGGTCGAGTTTGGACAGGACGAGGGAGAAGAGAGTGCGATACATGCCGGTGCAAGATTACCGGCAGTGGGCGTCGGCCGCTTAGTCCGCAGGTGTACTGCGCGCCGGGTGGTGCTCGACACGAAGCTGGCTGATCGCATCCTCGAAGTCATCGAGCGAGTCGAACGCCTGGTACACGCTCGCAAAGCGCAGGTAGGCGACCTCGTCCAGCTCACGAAGCGGCGCCAGGATGGCGAGGCCGATGTCATTGGCATCGATCTGTGACGCGCCCGTCGAACGGATCGTCTCCTCGACCTTCTGGGCAAGGATCGCGAGGTCCGAATCGGTCACCGGCCGGCCCTGGCATGCCTTGCGCACGCCGCTCACGATCTTCTCCCGGCTGAACGACTCGGCAACTCCGCTTCGCTTGATCACGTTGAGGCTCGCGGTCTCCGTCGTGCTGAATCGCCGCCCGCACTCCGGGCACTGGCGCCGTCGACGAATCGACAGGCCGTCATCGCTCGTCCGTGAGTCGATGACGCGGGAGTCAGGGTGACGACAGAATGGGCAGAACATGCTGGAAGACTATCCGACCATGCTACGCGCGGCGTTATTTACGGATTCCGGGCGAATCTCGCCGTGACGGCGTCGCCGTGGGCCGGCAGATCCTCCGCCTCGGAGAGGGCGACGATCCGCTTCGCGACCGCGCCAAGCGCGTCACGATCGTAGCGGATGATCTGCTGCGGGCGGAGGAACGTGTACGCACCCAGCCCGGACGAGAAACGCGCCTGGCCACCCGTCGGCAGCACGTGGTTCGAGCCGGCGAGGTAATCGCCGAGGCTCACCGGGGAGTGCGGGCCGATGAAGATCGCGCCGGCATTCTCGATCG
>JAUZGC010000175.1 GCA_030840105.1 Microbacteriaceae bacterium | reverse complement strand
CCGGCAAGACCTGTGCGGGCGTGTGGGTCACGGGCACCGGTACGGACGGCACGCCACGAGAGGTCTATCTCTACCACGTGAGCGACAACGACTGGACGATGGCGGAGTACGAGACGCAGTGCGTCGTGTGGCAGACGGCACTCAACCCCGTGATTGCGCTCGAGCTGCTTGCGGCGGGGGAGTGGTCGGGGAGCGGGGTGCTTGGGCCGGAGGCCTTCGACGCGGCCCCATTCCTCGCGCTCATGTCGCGGCCCGAGGACGAGGGCGGTTTCGGCCAGTCCTGGGGTCTCGAGGAACGACAGCCGGTCTAGCGCCTGATTCGGGTCGTGCCTGATTCCGGGTCGCGCCCTGATTCCGGTCGCGCCTACGAGCGGCCGAGGCGCGGGAAACGCTCGAACCAGTACAACAGCTCCGGCGTCTTCCGACGAAGCTCGGCCAGGGTCATCGAATGGGGCGCCAGGGTCACGGGAATGTCGAGTTCCTCGGCCACCTGCTCCATGCTCTCGCGCGACCAGTACTGTCCGCGCATCCGGAGCAGGAGTCGCCCGTCGTGGGCGCGGATGAAGAGTTGTGGATGCGTGTCGAGCGTGCTGCCCTGATACAGGTCGAGCAGCAGGACCTGGCCCACCTGGTCGGCCCGCGTCGTCGTGACCCGGCCGAAGAATCCACGTTCGCGGACGCCATCCGGCCCGATTTGGATCGTGGTGCCGAAGTAGGCCACGACGGCGATGATACTCACGACGAAAGAGAGGAGATGGATGACGAGCACGACGGCCCCGAGGCCGGCGGGGATGGCGAGCCAGTAGAGCACGGCAAAGACCGGAGTTGTCAAGGCGAGGATCGCGATGATGCCTGTTGTGAACAAATGCCCGTGCGGCTCTAAGACCGCGGGCGAGGCCACCGCGGCAGGCTCCTGTGTCATGCCAATCCCTTTCGACGTCCCATGAGCCTGACGTATTGCCGCCGCACGGGATAGCGGCATTTTGGAGGACACGAGGTGTTTTTCTGCACCCAAGACGGGGGTCACGGGAAGCCGGCGCGGTGCCCGCTCACCGGGATGCCCGTGGCAAGCTCATCGAGACTAGCGTGGCGCGAGCTCGTCGGCCTCGAGGACGGGATCCTCGATGATTGGTGTCGCCGCCGTGAACTGGCTTGCGCGCTCCTCGGCTTCGGCCGTGCCCGTGAACAGGCCGCCCTGCTCGGCCTGGCTTTCGCCGCCCCTGGGACGGGGACGCGACTCCTGTTCCACCATCTGCACGCGGGTGCGGGGGATCGCGGCCGGACTCTTCGTGTGCAGCCACTCCACCATCTCCTCGCGGACGAAGCACCGCAGGTCGAAGAGGGAGGGCGCGTCAATGGCGGTCACCAGGATCCGCACGCGCACATAGCCGCCCGTCGCATCCGTCACTTGGAGTACCGACGCCCGCTTATCCCACAGCGGCGTGCGACCAAGGATCTCTTCGAGCTGCGTGCGCATGAGCGCCGGGCTTACGCGCCAATCCAGGTCGATCTCGACGGAGCCGAGGAGCTCGCTCGTGCGGCGGGTCCAGTTCTCGAACGGCGTCGTCGTGAAGTAGGTGGAGGGAAGAACGAGGCGGCGGTCATCCCAGATGTGCACGACGACGTAGGAGAGCGTGATCTCCTCGATCTTGCCCCACTCTCCTTCGGCGATGACGACGTCGTCCACTCGGATCGCGTCGCTGAACGCGAGCTGCACCCCGGCGAAGACGTTGGCCAGGGTCGATTGAGCGGCGAGGCCTGCGACGACGCTTACGACGCCGGCGGAGGCGAGCACGCTCGCGCCGACCGCCTGCACGCCGGGAAAGGTCAGCAGGATCGATGCGACGCCGATGATGACGACAACCACGACGCCGAGGCGCCGCACCACGGTCAGCTGGGTCTGCAGCCGACGAGCGATCCGGTTATCCGGGACATCCGTGCGATATCGACCCATCGCGAGGCCGATCGCGAAACTGAGGAGGGCGCTGGCGAACCACGTGCCGGCGGCGATCGCCGCAATGAGGAAACCGTGGCTGATGGCGGGCAACATCGGAGGATCCGGGAAGGTGAGTGCGGTCGCGATCCAGAGGGCGATGATCACGATCAACAGTCGAAACGGATGTCGCGCTTTCGAACTGAGTGCTCCCGGCCAGCCCCGTCGCCTCGACATCCCGCGCACGATGAGCGAGATTGCGGAGGCGATGAGTGCCGCCACGAGTAGGGCGATCACCACCGCGATGGGCAGGCCTATCCAGGATTTCCACGCGAACACGAAGCCTCCTTCTCGTCGTCTCAAGGCTAGGTGCAGCCCGTGCGGATCGTGAAGGATACGGAGGACCCTCACACGGGCCATACAGCGAGGCGCCGTCGCACGCTGCTCGCCGCCACCCACCGCCTCGTGAAACCTACGTTGGTGGATCGAGGCGTAGTCTCCCGCCGCTACAGCGCCGACCGTCGGTCCTGGGCGTTCGCCCGTGCCCGCGTCAGGCGCATCCCTCAACGAATCGCACAGAATCCGCGGTACCGGAGTGAATCGCCACGACGGAACCCGACTTCGTCTCGAAACGGATGGCCTTTCCCGTGGTGTCGGTCACCGTGAGGTACTTCGAGATCTCTGGCTGGAAGGCTCCGGCCTCTTCGACGAGCGTGTCACCGTAAACATCCTTCACGTCGTTCTCTGTCGAGCCAATGGTGAGTCCTTCGGCAGTGCGGGGGATGATGGCGGGATCCAGCCCCTCGATCTCGCTTCCGTAAATCGACAGGCGATCGATGGGGCCATGGTCTCCCCCGCTGCTCGCGAGTGCCATCACCGCTGCTCCGGGGCCGGAGTCGTCGAGCGCGAACTGGGCACAGTTCGGGGCGAAAGTCTTGTCTGCGTACCACGGGGTGGTGTCCGTTACGCCGGCCGCAACTGCGGCCTCGTCGGCGGTCATCCCCGAGGCGACGGGTCCGATACTGCCGAAGCCGATCAGCCACGCGGCATCCGAAGGCGCGCTCGTTTCTGACGGCGTCGGCTTGTGCGACGAGGCATCGGATCCATCGGGATCCGGTGACGCCGAACTGGATAGCGGAGCGCCACTCTGGCTGGCGACGAAGACTGCAAGGCCGCCCGCACCGACCAGGAGAACAGCCGCCGCGACCGCCGCGATCACAACCTTTCTAGACATGTGTATTCCTAACCGTTCGTCAATCGATCGCACCGCGGATTACGCGGCAACCCTCCGATCGAACCTGGCTCTCCAGCGACGGTCGCCGTCCCAAAGTCCACCGACGCGAGAAGGATCGTCGAGCCTCACGATCCCCCTGATCCCCCCGAGGAGCGGATGCGCTCCCTCCGCGGAGCGGATGCGCGCGCCCGCGGTTCCACGCACCTCCACGTCACCTCCACGTCACCTCCAGGCACCTCCACGTCACCTCCAGGCGGAGTCCCTGGGAAAATCATCGTCCTCCGAGCGCGCATTGTCACCCCCCCCGATCCGAATGCTGGCCCGTCGGATCAGGGAAGTTACCCCTGCTCACCCGCTTGCACTCCGGGACGTGACGCGCGCCGCTTGGAGAGGCTTGTGAGAATCATGGGCCTGCGGATCGTGGTGGGGAACGCGTGGATACGCGACGTCACTGGCCTGCCGCACGTCGGCAACGCTGGCGCGGCGTTTCTATCAACGATGTCACGACTCACGATTGGCGGAGAATGGGGGATTCGAACCCCCGAGGGCTTTCACCCAACACGCTTTCCAAGCGTGCGCCATAGGCCACTAGGCGAATTCTCCGGGCGGGCAGTGCTTCTTGCGAAGAACGGCCACAGAGCATCCTATCTTCTCCTGATGGTGCTCTGCGCCGAGGCCGCCTTCACGTAAACTGGATGTCGGCTCCTCACGTGGCGCCATCCAGGCCAACTCCCCCAGGACGGAAACGTAGCAAGGGTAACCGGGCTCTGGCGGGTGCGTGAGGGGTCATTTCCTGTTAATGCGGCATCCGCATTGGCGACCACGCGCATCCGTGACCCGTCCACATCCGCGAGTCTGCGCAAATGGCGTACGTCCGCCAGCTTTGCCGCCATTTGCGCAGACTCGCGAACTTGAGCTCGAACTCGCTCGCGAACTCGAGCTCGAACCGGAACGGGCACTATCCCGGTGCGGGGTGGATGACGCGGGCCAGTGTCGGCGCTGGCAACTACGATTGGAGCGTGGTCACAGCCCTGTATCGCCGCTATCGGCCAGAGACGTTCGCCGAGATGATCGGCCAGTCGCAGGTGACGGAACCGCTCATGACGGCCCTGCGCAGCGACAGGGTCAACCATGCCTACTTGTTCAGCGGGCCGCGCGGCTGCGGCAAGACGACGTCCGCCCGCATCCTCGCGCGGTGCCTCAACTGTGCCGAGGGTCCGACGGACACCCCGTGCGGTAAGTGCTCGAGCTGCATCGAGCTCGGTCGGGATGGCGGCGGCTCGCTCGACGTCGTCGAGATCGACGCGGCCAGCCACGGTGGTGTCGACGATGCGCGCGACCTGCGCGAGCGGGCGATATTCGCACCAGCGCGTGACCGCTACAAGATCTTCATCCTCGATGAGGCGCACATGGTCACGGCGAGCGGGTTCAACGCGCTGCTGAAGATCGTCGAAGAGCCACCGGAGCACGTCAAGTTCATCTTCGCGACGACCGAGCCAGAGAAGGTCATCGGTACGATCCGTTCGCGCACTCACCACTATCCGTTCCGTCTGGTTCCGCCCGCGCAGATGCTCGAGTACGTGCAGACCATGTGCGACAGCGAGGGCGTCAAGGTCGCGCCCGGTGTCCTGCCGCTTGTGGTTCGCGCCGGGGGAGGGTCGCCGCGTGACACCCTTTCGCTGCTTGACCAGCTCATGGCCGGCTCAGAGGGTGACACGATCGAATATGCGCGTGCGGTCGCGCTTCTCGGGTACACCCACGCGGCGCTGCTCGATGAAGTGATCGACGCCATCGCCATGCGCGACGCGGCCGGGGCGTTTGGTGCCGTCGACCGGGTAATCCAAACCGGGCAGGATCCACGCCGATTCGTCGAAGACCTACTCGAGCGCGTGCGCGACCTCATCATCGTCGCGGCCACGAGCGCGGAGGGTGCAGCTGCCGTTCTTCGCGGTGTGCCCCAGGACGAGTTGGATCACATGGCCGTGCAGGCGTCGAAGTTCGGCGCGGCGGAGCTCTCTCGCTCGGCCGACATTGTCAACGCAGCCCTGACCGAGATGACTGGCGCGACCTCACCCCGACTGCACCTTGAGCTGATGATCGCGCGCACGCTCATCCCGTCGAGCGACGACACGGAACGCGGTGCGCTCGCGCGGGTCGAGCGCCTCGAGCGTCGCGTCGGCGTCAGCGACGCTGTCCAGTCCGGCGGGGCCCAGCTGGCGGATGCTGCGCGAACAGCGGATGTCGCTGGTCACGTAGCCGCTGGTGCTGGTCGAGTCGCCCCTGGTGCTGGTGCTGGTCGAGTCGCCCCTGGTGCTGGTCGAGTCGCCCCTGGTGCTGGTGCTGGTGTTGGTCGAGTGGCCGGCGGCCCCGATCGAGTTGCCGTTGGCGTGGATCGAGTCGCCGCAGGCAGTATCGAGACCCCGGCAGCCGAAACCTCGGCGCCGGACCAGACCTCACCCTCCGAGGCCACGGCAGTCGAGACCTCGGCACTGGGAACGCCCGCGTCCGCGACATCCGCGCCCCGAACGCCCATCGGCGAAGTCACGACCCAGCAGGTCAAAGATGCGTGGCCGCAAGTTCTCGACGCGGTGCAGAAGGCCAAGCTCAGCGCCTGGATGGTCGTCTTCACGGCCCAGGTGCGATCGTTCAAAGACGATGTGCTCACGCTGTCGTTCCCGAGCGACAACGACGTGTCGAGCTTCCGTCAGGCGGGCCCCGGCCAGGGCGTGAGCGAGTACTTGCGGCAGGCGATCGTCGACGTGCTTGGGGTCCGGGTCAAGTTCGTCGCACGCGCGGATGTGGCAGCGTCGGAGCCTGCGCCGATCAGCACTGCGCCGATCAGCACTGCGCCGACGAGTGCGGCAGCGACCGAGCCCGCGCCGACGAGCACCGCGCCGACGGGGGCGGCATCAACCGCCCCGGCCGCCCCAGCGAAGCGGCCCGCCCAGAAAACCTCCGCGGCCCAGACGACGTCCTGGGCGACGATTGCCATCCCGGGCTCGGATGACGCGCAACCGAGCGAGTCCGTTCCGAGTGCAGCGCCCGCGCCAAGCGTGCCACCTGCTCCCGACCTCGAGCCGCCGTTCGACGAGGAACCGCCACCTGAGACGGAGCCGCCCTACGAGCCGGAACCGCCGACGGCACCCCAGGCAACCGGGGTGACCAAGCAAGCCACGCCGACGCAGCCGATCCGGGCGACCGAGCCGGCCAAGGCAACCAAGCCGATCCCGGCGACCGAGCCAGCCCCAACGGCGCGGGAGGAGCGGGCTGCTTCCTCCGTTGCATTCCAGGAGCCCCAACGCTATGGCGAGTCCGTCGTGCGCGAAATCCTCGGCGCGAGCTTCATCGAGGAGCAGCCAGCTCCGCCGACCGGAGCGAGGTAGCTAAGTGTATGAGGGGATCATCCAGGAGCTGATCGACGAACTCGGCAGGCTTCCTGGAATCGGGCCGAAGTCGGCGCAGCGCATCGCCTTCCACATCCTTCAGACCGAGCAATTCGACGTCACCCGGCTCGCCGAGGTGCTCCTGGAAGTCCGCGACAAGGTGCGCTTCTGCGAGATCTGCGGCAATGTCTCTGAGCAGGAGACCTGCTCGATCTGCCGCGACCCGCGCCGCGATCCAGCGCTCATCTGCGTGGTCGAAGAGGCCAAGGATGTGGTCGCGATCGAGCGCACGCGCGAGTTCCGTGGGCTGTACCACGTGCTCGGCGGGGCGATCAGCCCGATCGATGGCATCGGACCAGACGACCTGCGGATCCGCCAGCTCATGCAGCGCCTCGCCGACGGGACCGTACAGGAAGTCATCATCGCGACGGACCCCAACCTCGAAGGCGAGGCAACGGCAACCTACCTGAGCCGCCTCCTCACCACACTCGAGATCCGCGTGACTCGGCTCGCATCGGGGCTGCCTGTCGGCGGCGATCTCGAATACGCGGATGAAGTCACGCTTGGTCGTGCGTTCGAGGGTCGCCGCGTCGTTTCTGGTTAGCCCGATCGGGTGAGGCGCCGGGCAGTCGACAGCACGCGCGAATGCACCGGATAGAATAATGCTTCGGCGCTGATCGCCAATCCCCACCCCAGGAGTACACGTGAGCTTGATCGTGCAGAAGTACGGCGGATCATCCGTTGCCGACGCCGAAAGCATCAAGCGTGTCGCCAAGCGCGTCGTGGAGACCCGCAAGGCCGGCAATGAAGTCGTCGTCGCCGTCTCGGCCATGGGTGACACGACCGACGAACTGCTCGACCTCGCCCACGATGTGACGCCGATTCCGGCACCGCGCGAGCTCGACATGCTGTTGACCGCGGGGGAGCGCATCTCGATGGCACTCCTCGCGATGGCGATCAAGAGCATGGGCTATGACGCGCGCTCCTTCACGGGCAGCCAGGCCGGAATGATTACGGATGCCCAGCACGGCGCCGCTCGCATCGTCGACGTCACGCCCGGCCGCATCCGCGATGCCCTTGATGAGGGTGCGATCGCGATCGTCGCCGGTTTCCAGGGTTTCAACCGCGACACCAAGGACATCACGACCCTCGGCCGCGGCGGCTCGGACACGACAGCCGTCGCGCTCGCTGCTGCCCTCGGTGCCGAGATCTGCGAGATCTACACG
>JAUZGC010000174.1 GCA_030840105.1 Microbacteriaceae bacterium | reverse complement strand
TTCGATGTCCGTGAGATCGGATTCCTGGGCCGGGGTTCCTGCTCGCTCGTTCATGCGCCCCAGTCTTCCACGGCTTCCCCGCTGCCGCCCAGGACGAGCTAGACGCGATCCTCTTCCCGGAGCATGGCCTGGACTAAGTCGGTGAGGTCGAATGCTTGCGTCGGGGGGAGCGCAAGATCACTCGGCGAGATGGTCGCGGGCATCGGGTTGCTCATGGTGGCCCTCCGTTTCAGGCAGTAACGAGGTTGTTCTCGTAGGCGAAGATGACGATGTGGATGCGGCTCCGCAGCTCGAGCTTGTGCAGGATGGAGCGCACGTGACTTTTGACGGTCGCCTCGCTGAGGTATGCGGCATCCGCCGTTTCTGCATTGCTGAGACCGCGGGCAACCATGAGGAAGACCTCGCGTTCCCGAGGACTCAACGTCGTAAGCGCGGCTTCGCGGCGCGGGCTTTCCTGTGGGCGTGCGAATTCGTGCACGAGCCCGAGCGAGTCGGTCGGCGCCGTGATCGCGTGCCCCGCGTTCACGTTGCGGATGGTGGCCAGAACGTCGTCCGGCGTGGCGTCCTTGGTGAGGAACGCGCTCGCCCCGGCCTGCAGCGCGTGAAAGACCGCCTCGTCTCTCTGGATCGTGGTCAGCACGATCACGCGCGGGGGCTCGTCGACGGCCGGCCCCGCGAGGATCCTCCGGATCGCATCCAGGCCGTTCATGACCGGCATGCGCAGGTCCATCAGGACGATGTCCGGATGCCCACGCTCGGTGAGCGCGACCGCCTCCTGCCCATTGAGCGCGGTTCCCACACACTCCATGTCGGTCTGCGCTTCGATGAGCATCCGGAGCCCCGACGAGAACAGCGGCTGGTCGTCGGCGACGGCGACACGGATCACGGTGTCAGGCATCGACCAGTTCTCCCGTCTCGTCGGGCGCACCGGCGGGGGCCGCGGCGGCCCCATCGGCTGCAGCACCCCCAGGAACACCGGCCGTCGCGGACGATCCGTCGTGCGTCGGGATGAACGCCGTGACAATGAAGGACCCGTCGCCCGAAAGCCCGGCGGTGAGCCATCCGCCGGCCAGGCGCGCGCGTTCCTTCATGCCGGCGACGCCGATTCCACGATCGGGATCCACGCGCTCCTGGATCAGTGGCGTCCCTCCGGCGGACGTGGCGAGCACGGCCAGGCCGGGTCCACGCCAATCGAGGACGACGGTGACTGTGCCCGTTGGTCCGCCGTGCTTGAGCGAGTTGGTCAGGCTCTCCTGCACGATCCGGTAGACGGCGAGTTCCTGCGACGCCATGAGCGGCGCCCGGTCCCCGAAAACGCGCAGGGAGGCATCCATACCGATCTCTCGCAAGTGGGTGATGAGCGCCTCGATGTCGGCGATGGTTGCCTTCGGCGTGGTGACGTCGTCATCTTCCTGGATCTGCTCCACCAGGCGCCTGACGTCGACGAGCGCGGTGCGGCTGACCGTGGCGATGTTGCGGAGCGAGTCGCCGACGACCTCCGGCTTGGCTGTTCGGAGGGCGAGCGCGCCCTCCGCCTGCGAGACGACGATCGCGAGCGAATGGGCCAGCGCGTCGTGGACGTCACGCGAGATCCGCTCACGGTCCTGTGCGAGCCGCAGCTCGAAATCTGTTTCTTCCAACCGCGTCTCGGCCGAGATCAGGACCCGGCTGATGCGACGGATGTGCGCGACATTTGCAAGCCCGACTCCGAGCGCCCAGGCGGCCGCGTAGATGCCGAACCCCGCCAGGAGCAATGTGAGGAAGTCCTCCTGCAGTGGATGGAGTCGGCCGACAGCGATCATTCCTGTCCAGCTACTCCACGAGTTTTCGGCCCTACTCGGAAGCGCCAGCCGGTACGCGAAGAGGGCGACCGCGACCGCACCGATGACGAGCGCAAGGTAGCGCGGCCTGCGAGGTCCGGAAAATCCGACCAGGAAGGCGACAAGGGCTGCTGCGCCGTACGCCGGCCACGAGGTGCCGCTCGGCGGATAGACGAGGCCCAGGATCTGCAGGGTCGGCACCAGGACGAGGATGGCCAGCGAGGCGAGCGGCTGCCACTTCGCGATGCCGATCGCCACCGCGAACATCGCAAACACTATTGCGACCGACCCGACGCTGCGGCCCCATTCAGTCACCACCCACGTGACGAAGTAGACGACGCCGACAATCGGGGGCGCCCAGACGGGGACATGCTTCCAAAAAACGGCGACACGCTTCCAGATCCGGGCCCCCACGCGTTTCACTGTTGTCTGCATGCCGTCACACTAGGGGGCGCGCCCCCACGACACCGTCCAATTCGTCACGTTTTCATCCCAAGGGATGAAGGCGATCCCAGTCGTTCGGTGCCCTAGGCTCGTGGCATGAACGCAGGTATGGACGGGGTCTCGGGCTACAGCTTCCTTGGGCCGTCCGGGACCTTTACCGAGGCAGCGCTCGCCCAGGTGCCGGAAGCGGCAGGCAAGCCGTGGCGCTCCGTCAATAATGTGGGCGAAGCACTCGCGGATGTCGTCGAGGGCCGCAGCATCGCGGCGATGATCGCGATCGAGAACTCGATCGAGGGTGGTGTCTCCGTCGCTCAGGATGCCCTCGCAAGCATCCCGGGCCTCCGCATCATCGGTGAATACCTGGTACCGGTCAACTTTGTGCTGGTCGCGCGCCCTGGCACCACCCTCGCGGATGTCTCGGTCGTCAACGCGCATCCGGTCGCCTACGCGCAGTGCCACACCTGGCTCGACACGCACCTGCCCAGGCACGGTCACATCCCCGCCTCCAGCAACGTCGCAGCCGCCGCCTCGCTGCTCAACGGCAGCCCAGCGGATGCCGCGGTCGCCCCGCCCGGGATCATCAACCACCACAACCTCGATGTGCTCGCGGAGAACATCGGGGACAACCCGAATGCCGTCACCCGCTTTGTGCTCGTCAGCCGGGACAAAGCGATCCCGGCGCCGACGGGTGCGGACAAGACGAGCATCATCGCCGAACTTCCGAGCGATCATCCGGGCAGCCTGCTCGAGCTGCTCGAGCAGTTCTCGACGCGTGGAGTCAACCTGAGCCTGATCCAGTCTCGGCCGATCGGCGACGCGCTCGGCCGCTATCGCTTCGTAATCGACGTGGATGGTCACATCGCCGACAAACGAGTCGCGGATGCGCTGCTCGGCCTCCGACGTTTCAGCCCCGGGGTGATGTTCCTCGGTTCGTATCCCCGAGCGGATGGCGCGCACATCGACTTCGACCAGCGCTATCGCGACGAGGTCTTCACCGACGCGCGCGGATGGCTGAATGACCTCCTTGGTGGGGCCCCAGCCGAGTAGTCTGGCGGCATCGAGAGGGAGGCACTGTGGCTGAGGATCCGCACGAGAGTCTGGACCCGCGGTTCGATCCCGCCTTCCAGCGGGGCTATCAACCTCGCGCCGGCGAGTTCATCCGCGTCGAACGCAGGCCAGCGCCCGAGGCGACGACGCCCGCTCACCAGCAACGGGCGAACGAGCCGCAACAGTCGACCCAACCGCCCCAACGCAGAACGGAGGCAACGACCTCCCCGTCCGCGAATGTGGTGCATGAGGAGTTGGTGCACACGACTGCCCCGGAGCAAGCAGCCAGTGTCGAGGACTGGGGCGGCGAAGATGCGACAAGTGACGCCCAGGTCACCGCGACCCCGCCGCGTAATCCGTATGTCGTCGCGCTTTGGATCATCGGAGTCGGCTCGGTCGTCCTCGGCCTGGTGCTTTACATTCTGTCGGCGACGAGCGGGCTTGCGACGAACTCGGCATCGAACGATCAGTTCCAGATGTTGATCTTCCAGCTCGGTTGGGTCTTCGCGACGCCGCTCGTGACCGTCGGGCTCGCGACCATCGTGGGGTTGCTGTTCCTGTCGGCAGCACGTCCCCGCACGCCGCGCTGAGCCAGCCGCCCGACTAGCGTTCCCCGGCCACCTTCACGACGAGACCGCCGGGATCGACCCTGAGCTTCACGGAGATGACCTCGCCGAAGTCGTCTCCGTCGAGTTCGAACTGCTGGGGTTCGTCGACAGCGATGCTGATGGAGTCTCCACGCAGATAGGTCAGCTGCGTCTCACGGCCTCGGTTGGTCAGCTGGATGTAGCTGCGGCCGAGGGACGTACGGCGAAGCACGCGATTTTCCCACCCGACCGTGCTCCAGATCCTGAGCCAGCCGAAGATCGTCTTTGGTTGCATGACGGCGATGTCGAGCAGTCCATCGTCGATCAGGGCGTCCGGAATGAGCTGGATGTTGCCGGGAAGTGATCCGCAATTGGCCACGACGATGGTGCGCACGTGAGCCGAATGCACTGCATCGTCACCGATTGCGTAGTGCACCCGAACTTTGCCGACCTTGGGCAATGAGCGCACACCGGCATCGACGTAGGCGAGCCAGCCCACGCGATCCTTGAGCGCCGAGTTGGTGTTGGCGACGATGGCCGCGTCGAGTCCCAGCCCGGCCATGACGACGAAGGCGTGCTCGCCTTGCTTGCCATCGATCGCCGTGAGGGTGGCGACGCCGATGTCAATTGCGCGATCGCTGTTGCCGAGGGCGATCGTGAGTGCGTCGTCAAAGCTTGAGAGCGGAAGGCCGAGATTGCGTGCGAGCAGATTGCCCGTGCCAGAGGGGATGATGGCGAGCGTCGCGCCTGTGCCACGCAACGCATCGGCGACAGTGCGAACCGTGCCGTCTCCACCGACCGCGACGACGAGGTCAACGCCCTTACGGGTGGCCTTGCGAATTCGCTTACGTCCCCGGTGCTTCTTCGAGCGCTCGATCCACTGTGGCTTGGGGAGGCCCGCGGCGGTGGCCGCGGCGCGGATCGCTGCCTTCACGCGTGGGACGTCGACCTTGCGGGGATTGAAGACGACCGCGATGCCCGCGGGTGCAGCCGCTTCGTTTTCGGGTGTGTCGACTTCGTCAGACGCGGCAATGTGGGCGGATGCGTCCTCTTTTGATGCTGCGGTCACGAGGCCTACCGTACGCCACCCCTGCCCTGCGGGCAGCGACGGGGCCGCCGAACTAGACTGACTCTCGTGATCGATCCCGTCCTGCTTCGCGAAAACCCCGACCTGATCAAGCGATCGCAAGAAGCGCGCGGCGACTCCGTTGAGCTCGTGGATGTCGCCCTCGAGGCCGACCGAGTGCGTCGGGCGGCGATCGCCGCGTTCGAGGACCTGCGCGCGCAACAGAACTCTTTCGGCAAGAAGGTGGCCGCCGCTGCCAAGGACGAGAAGAAGGAACTCGTCGCGCAGGCGCAGAGCCTTGCTGCGAGCGTCAAGGCCGCGCAGCAGACAGTGAACGAGGCCGAAGAGCGCTTCGCCACGGCCATCCGGGCGATCGGCAATCCCATCATCGACGGCGTGCCCGCTGGCGGCGAAGACGACTTCGTCACGCTGCGCACGGTCGGTGAGAAGCCGACCTTCGACTTCGAGCCGCGCGACCACCTCGAGATCGGCGAACTCCTCAACGCGATCGACATGGTCCGGGGCGCGAAGGTCTCGGGGGCACGCTTCTATTACCTCCGCGGCATCGGTGCGAGGCTCGAGCTCGCTCTGATGAACATGGCGCTCGATCGGGCGCTCGCGGCAGGATTCATCCCCCTCATCACGCCGACGCTCGTGAAGCCCGAGATCATGCAGGGAACGGGCTTCCTTGGTGCGCACTCGGAGGAGGTGTACTACCTGCCCGCCGATGACCTCTACCTCACCGGAACGAGCGAGGTGGCGCTCGCCGGCTATCACGCCGACGAGATCCTCGACATCGCGGACGGCCCGATCCGCTACGCGGGCTGGTCGACGTGTTACCGGCGCGAGGCGGGGTCGGGCGGCAGGGACACGCGTGGAATCATCCGCGTGCACCAGTTCAACAAGCTCGAAATGTTCGTGTACACGCTCCCTCAGGATGCCGAAGCCGAGCATGAGCGTCTGCTCGGCTGGCAGGAGGACATGCTCACGGCGCTCGGCCTGAGCTACCGCGTGATCGACACGGCGGCGGGCGACCTGGGCTCCAGCGCGGCCCGTAAGTACGACGTCGAGGCGTGGGTTCCCACCCAGGATGCGTACCGTGAGCTGACCTCGACCTCGAACTGCACGACCTTCCAGGCCAGGAGGCTGGACACGCGTTACCGCACCGAATCGGGCAAGACGGCGCCCGTGGCGACGCTGAACGGAACCCTCGCGACCACGCGCTGGATCGTGGCGATTCTCGAGACGCACCAGCAGGCGGACGGCTCCGTGATCGTGCCGGAGGCGCTGCGACCATACCTGGGCGGACTCGCAGTACTCGAACCGGTGGCGTAGATGGGTGAGGGTGATCGCCTGCTCGTGGCTTTGGATGTCGACGGCACCCTCATTCACGAAGACGAGTCGATCAGCCCCGACGTACGCGCCGAAGTCATCCGCGTTCAGAAGCTCGGCCACGAGGTGATGCTCGCAACCGGGCGCAGCTGGGAAACGGCGCAGCCCATCCTGGAGCACTTCGGTCTCGAGTCGGAATTCGTCGTCTGCGCGAACGGCGCGCTTACGATGAAACGCGATCCCAGCGAGCCGAGCGGATACCGCCGCGAGCACGTTGAGACGTTCGACCCCCGAGGGGTACTCGAGCTCATCCGCCCGCACCTGCCCCGCGGCAGCTTCATGGTCGAAGATGCGACCGGGTTCCGCCGGTACACCGAGGGCATGAGCCAGTGGGAGCTCGCCAACGGCGTGCAGGTTTCGTTCGAGGAGCTCGCGCAACTCCCGGCGACGCGCGTGGTCGTGATTTCGCCGCACCACGACGAGGAAGAGTTCCTTAGCATCGTCGAAGGCATGGGCCTGCACAAGGTCAGCTATTCGATCGGCTGGACGGCGTGGCTCGACATCGCACCGGATGGCGTCAACAAGTCGACGGCGCTTGAGCGCGTACGCGGGCGGCTGGGGATCGGCCGCACCAACGTGATCGCTGTCGGCGACGGACGCAATGACATCGACATGCTGCAGTGGGCAGGGTCGGAGGGCCGGAGTGTCGCCATGGGACAGGCGCCGGAGGATGTCATTGCCGCGGCAGGCGAAGTCACGTCACCGGTCGGGTCAGACGGTGTCGCCCAGTTCCTGGCTACGCTTTAGCGAGACGTTCAGCATTTTGCCAGCAATTCATGGCAGGTTGGGTTTCTTTGTCTCGAGAGGATGTGGATGAGCGACCTGCGCCCCCGTACGAACCGGCCGAGCCGAGGGCGAACCAGCCCGACCTCGACCATCGCACGGCATGGCCGCCTCAAGCGGCCCAGTCCGTTCGGCACGCTCGCGAAGATCTTCGCGGCGACACTCGGCGTGGTGCTCGTCAGCGGGGTCGCGGTCGCCGCCATTGCGGCATGGGATGTCTCCAGCAGCCTCAAGAAGTCCGTTCACCTCGTTGACGCGAGCGGCAACACGGTCGTCCCGCAGGTCGGCGCAATCGACGGATCGTTCAATGTCCTGCTCGCCGGTAGCGACAGCGGCGGCGGCAACGCGGCCTACGGGGTCCGGGGTGAAAACCTCAACGATGTGACCATGCTGCTGCATGTATCCGCCGATCACCAGAACGCGACGGTGGTGAGCTTCCCGCGCGACATGTTCGTGCCGATCCCGGCCTGCCCGAAGGTCAACGGTGGCTCATACTCGGCGATGAGTAACCAGAAGATCAACACGACCCTCACCTATGGCGGGCTTGCCTGCACGGTCCTCACGGTCGAGAAGCTCACCGGGATGTCGATTCCGTACGCAGCCGTCATCCAGTTTGATGGCGTCATCCAGATGTCCAACGCGGTCGGCGGCGTGTCGGTCTGTGTTGCGGGGGACATCAACGACCCGTACACCGGGCTCAACGTCAAGGCAGGGCAGAACACGCTCCAGGGTGCCCAGGCCCTCGCCTTCCTGCGCACACGCCACGGCGTGGGTGACGGCTCGGACCTCGGCCGCATCAGCAACCAGCAAGTCTTTCTTTCTTCGCTGGTGCGCACCATCAAGAGCGCAGACACCCTCGCGAATCCGGCCAAGGTCTACGGCATCGCGAAGGCCGCCGCGAGCAACATGACCCTCTCTGACAGCCTGAATAACCTGAGCACGATCGCTTCGATGGCCATTGCGATGAAGAACATCAATCTCGACAACATGGTGTTCGTGCAATACCCCAATCACTATGTCGCAGGCGGTGGCGGTGTGGCACCGACCGTGGATTCCGCGACCCAGCTCTTCACCGCACTCTCGAACGATCAGCCGATCAGCCTGACCGGCAATACCGGCGTGGGATCGGTGGCAGACCCGAACGCCCCCGCGGCGACAACGCCTCCGAGCGCCGGTGCCTCGACCGCTGCCCCGTCTCCCACGAGCTCGTCCGTCGCGCTGCCGAACGATGTTCATGGCCAGACCGCGGGCCAATACACCTGCTCGAAACCCTTCAGCGGTTAGACTCATACGTCACGATTGATCTGTGCGCCCGTTCCGCGGTGCGTGAGGATCGATCGGCGATGGAGGGCTGTCCGAGTGGCCGATGGAGCCAGTCTTGAAAACTGGTGGGCAGAAATGTCTCGTGGGTTCGAATCCCACGCCCTCCGCACAGATGCATGGCTGTCTGACCAGACGGCGCTTTTGCGCACATGTCGGCTAGTGCCCTTGACCTGGCGCAGCGAATGACACGAGCGCGCCGATCGGTGCGAGGCCTCGCCGGGTTCGTTCCACGCAGCGGACCATCGGATTGACCGGGAAGGCCATCGCGTCGAGAGTCGGGGCGACGGTGGACGAAAGATCAGGGTCGAGAGGAGATGTTGCTGGTGAAGACGATCATCGTGATCGGGTCGAACTGCTCGAGTACCGGTCACTGGAAGGCGAGGATCTCCGTCGGCGTAACTCCGACGTCGGTTCGGTCGAGCTCATCCAGCCTGGCCCGGCGTTTCGGCGCGCCCTCGAAGATCTGAACTGATCAGTGACTCTGGATTTCGACAACCAGGTGGTCGTCGATGCTTACCGGCTCGGTGGAACGCCCGCTGTACGGCGGGAGCTGGAAATCGTCCGACGGCTTTCAGCCCGGGTCGTTTTTATCGAGATCGGCGGCTACCAGTGCACGCTCGTTCTGGGGAGGGAGTCGGCCTTGCTTGTCGACCCGCTGGATACAGGTCGCGCCGCGCGGGTTATCAAGATCGTCCGCGAGACCTTCGGGCTTGAGATCTCGACGCTCGTGTACTCGCACATGCACTGGGATCACATCTCGGGCGCGGCGCATGTCATGGCTGAGAGCCGCTATGGCGTGGATGTTGCCATCCACGCCGCACTTAGTTGCGCTGAGGGCGTCGCCAGTAGGCAGACAGGCGTGGTGCCGTCAGTTGTGCATGCCGACGGGGAGAGCTTCGACTTCGAGGGCACGACGGTGACGCTCTCCGTCGTCGGAGGTCATACGCCGGACTTGACGCTCATATTGTTCCCAGAGGAGCAGGTCGCGCACGCCGTCGACCTGATACACCCCGGGCAAGCCGAGTTCTTCGATTTCGGCAGAGCCATAGACATTTGGAGCTTTGAGCGCGCACTTGATGCTCTCGCCGCGGCGTCCTGGCGCGTGCTGTGTGCCGGCCACGGAGACATCGGTTGGCCAACTGACGTGACGCGGGCGCAGAGCTATCTCCGCGATCTCCGCGCGGTGACTGCTGCAGCCGTTGACGAGGCGGTAGTCGTTCAAGGGGTTTCCGCGGACACGCCTAACTCACGCGCCGATATTCTTCGGCGCAGCATCCGAGATGGGGCCCGCACGGCGCTGCTGGCGAGGTGGTCAGTCTTGCTCCCGGGTCTCGAATACACGCTCGATTCGCACATCGACCGGATGGCGGATGAGTTGCTCTACTTCGGCGGATGAGTCCGGTAGGCCTCCGCTAGAGCGGACCAGTCGAGGTCGGGACGCTGGGTCGCAGAAGAAAGAAGGACATCGCGCAGGTCGTCGTGTGGCATCTCCAGTCCGAGCGCATTCGAGGCGTCTATCGCAAGATCAAGGTCCTTGAGCGCATTAGAAGGCGTGAACCCGGCCGGTTTGTATCGGCGCTGCACAATCCGAGATCCGTACCCTTGATGCACGGTTCCCGTGTAGGCAGAAGCCGTCAAGATGTCGATGAACTCGCTCGCGTCAACTCCGCCTCGCTCGACGAGAGCGATCGATGCCCCGAGCGTCTGGACGGCGCGAAGCAAGTTGAAGTTAACGGCTATCTTCACCAAGCTCGCCCGCCCCCCTCGGTCCCCGACAATCCACACGGAGCGGGCAAGTTCATCAAGAATCGGCCGGCCAGCATCGATCGCAGCAATCGTTCCAGCTACAACTACCTGGGCGTCACCGCTGAGGATCGCCTCAGGGCGACCCAGCACTGGTGCTGCCAGGTACAAAGAGCCAGCCGCGACATGCATGGCTTCGAGTTCGTCCGCCAGTGCGACGCTGATGGTCGACATGTTGATGTGGACGGCGCCTCTGCCGATCCCAGCGATTCGATCGGGCGTGAAGACGGAGCAAACAGCCGAGTCATCCGAAAGGCAACTGACCACGACGTCGAGCCCAAAAGCAGATGCCTTGGCAGATGAGAAGATCGCTCCGTCGTCGACCAGCGCGCGCGTCCGTGATGTCTCGCGCCGAGACCAGATCGTCACCCGATGACCCCGGGCGAG
Source organism: Microbacteriaceae bacterium (assembly GCA_030840105.1). Taxonomy (GTDB): domain Bacteria; phylum Actinomycetota; class Actinomycetes; order Actinomycetales; family Microbacteriaceae; genus JAUZGC01. The sequence continues at coordinate 3,790 of JAUZGC010000174.1, read as the reverse complement.
AAGTCTGGCCGCGATTGCCTGTCCGACAGACCCAATTCCGACGACGCCGAGGGCAGCCATCAGCCGCGATCGGGACGAATGAAACAGACCTCGCCTTGCGTCGGCTGAGGCACGGGCAGCTCGACGAGTTCGAGCCGTCCACGGTCGATCCGACGTATCGACCTCACCCGGGTTCTCATGGACATGGAAGAAGGGTATTCAGCCGGATCTGCGTGCCCGAGTTGGTGTTCCGTTAGGCGGAACCTCGTAATGAGAAGCCGTCACGTCGGTCGCAGGATGCGATCGGCGAAAGGATTCAGGTGGACACGCAGGAGTGGTTGAGGCTGCGGCGAGACAGGACGCCGCCTCGAGGACCCGAGAGCGCCTGCGCTCTGCGTCACGTTCCGCTGAGTGGCACGGATACTTTGCCGACCGACTTGCCGCCGCAAACGTTAAGGCCAACGTGCAACGAGGCCCGGTCAGGGGCAATCGGGTGGGACTCGGGATTTTACAGTGTCGTACTCGAGCGAGAGCTCGTCAGCACCGGACCTCGATAGGAGTCGAAATGAAGCGACGTGGAAAACTCATGCTCGTCATCGCTGCTGCGGCTGCGGCCGCGGTGGCGCTGGCGGGGTGCACACCGGTGCAGAAGCCGGCGGACAGCAGTACCAACAAGACCCACGGGTTTACATACGGAATCTCGCTCTACGCGAGTGGTAACACCTTCGCGGCCGCCATGAACAATGCGGCGACTGCCGAAGCCAAGAAGCTGGGCGACTCCGTGATCATCGTCACGGACGGCCAGTTCGACCCTGAGAAGCAGGGCAAGGATGTTCAGGACATCGTCGCTCGTAAGCCCGACGCGATGCTGCTTGCTGCGGGCGACACCGCCCAGGGGAAGGCATGGGTCGATCAGAGCGCCGAAGCCGGCGTTCCTGTCTTCGGCCTGTTCAATGCCATCGACCATTTCGGCAAGCCGCTCTATGCGGGTGTCACGGCAGCGGCACAGATCGACGAGATTGCGTCCGGCTACGCAGCGGGAAAGATCGCGCTCGGCGTGCTGAAGCCTGGCGACGCGGCCGGCGTCATTCTTGGGCAGGCGGGCTACGCCGAAGTGCAAGACCGACTCGACGGATTCACCAAGGCGCTCAAGAGCGGCGACTTCAAGGTTTACAGCACGCCGAACGGTGACTGGACCACTCTGCATGGCCAGCAAGGCTGTCAGGACCTCATCGCCGCGCACCCCGATATCAAGGTGATCTACTCCGAGTCGGATGGAATGTCTGTCGGCTGCATCCAAGCGTCGAACATCGGCAACATCAAGGTGGTTGGCAACGGAGGGTCCACCGATGGCCTGAAGCTCGTAGCGTCCGGCGGAATGCTCGGGACAACCTGCTACGGCCCCGGTTCGCTGGCGGCTCAGGTAGTGCAGATGGCCCACGCTTACCTCGCGGGCGACAAGGCCGTGCGGGGCAAGCTTGACCTCATCGCACCCACTTCGATCACCTCGATGAACGCCACGAGCTGCGTTCAGGAGTGGTGAATCGGGCGATGGAGCCTCTGCTTGATTTGATTGATATTTGGAAGAGCTACCAGCCAGGTGTCTATGCGGTCCGAGGGGTTTCTCTTGCGGTCGGCGCAGGTGAGGTCCACGGCCTCATGGGCGGCAATGGAGCCGGCAAGTCAACTCTCATGAAGATCATCGCAGGGGCCCATCGTCCCGACCGCGGCACGATCAGGTGGCGTGGACACGAAGTTGCGTTGTCGTCTCCCCACGCTGCCTCGTCGGCCGGGGTGAGCACCGTTCATCAGAACGTGCCGCTCGCCCCGGCCCTCAGCGCCCTCGAGAATGTGTTTCTGGCGCATCGCGGCCTGCTTCGCGGTGGTCGAGATCTTCATGACGAGTTCGAAGCACTCTGTGATCGAATCGGTTACAGGTTTGATCCAGACGTGCTCGTGTCCGATCTCAGCATAGGACAGCGCCAGATGGTGGCGATCATGCAGGCCTTGTCGAGTTCCCCGGCTCTTCTCGTCTTGGACGAACCCACTGCTTCGCTCCCTGAGACCGAACGCAGTCAGCTCTTCACCACCATGAGGCAGCTCGCCAAAGACGGCACTGCGATCCTCTTTTGTTCGCACTTCATCAATGAGGTGCTGGACACCACGGAGCGGGTCACGATCATGCGCGGGGGCGAAGTGGTGGTCTCCGCGCAGACGGCCGAGCTGACTGCGAACGAAGCGGCACGAGCAATTGCCGGACGTGCCCTGTTCGACATGGAGAAACGCGCGGTCGAGGCCGTACCGCTCGAGCCGAATATCATCATCGGCATCGAAGGCATGCGAGTTGGAGACTCGCGACCATTTGATCTCGCCGTCCACGCGGGCGAAGTCCTCGCGCTCGCGGGTCTGATGGGCTCCGGCCAGTCCGAGATACTTCGGCAATTGTTCGCCGCCGAACCTCTGCAGGCAGACACTGCCGCGCTTCGGGGAGCGCCATATCCGCGAAGCGTGGGCGCTGCGGTCGCTCGCGGCCTTGCGTATGTCGGTGAGGATCGTGCCAGTCAATCCCTCTTCCCGCAGTGGGAGATATGGAAGAACCTCTCTCTGCCGAAGCTTGGGCACATCAGCAAACTCAGGGCAATCCAAGACGTTGCCGCAGAGCGAGCCGCGGCTCAGGATGTGGTGGATCGGTTGTCCGTAAAGGCATTGTCAGTCGACTCGCTTGTCGAAAGTCTGAGCGGCGGCAATGCGCAGAAGATCGCCATCGGGCGGTGGCTTGAGCATCGGCCGGACGTACTACTACTCGACGACCCAACCGTTGGCGTGGATGTGGGCGCCAAAGCCGACATCCTCGCGATCATCTTGGATCTGGCGGCCTCGGGCACCACCGTGATTCTCACGTCATCCGACTTCAATGAACTCGCGGCGGTGGCTCACCGGATCGCCGTCGTTGTGCGCGGCGCTGTGAGCGTCATCGTTCGCAACGATGGCTTGAATGAAGCCCAGATCGTGGCTCTAATCAACGGCAACACCCAAATTGAGGAGGAGCCCGATGGCTTCGAGAGCTGAAATCGCCCCAAGCCGACGCGCCTGGGGCCTCCAGTCTGCCGGGGTATTCTACGCTCTCATCACCATTCCCCTCATCTTCGGCACGCTTACGACCCTGACCAACAGCCCTGGGTATGTCGGAACGACCAATCTGTCGAACGTGCTCGATCAGACGGTACTTGTGGGGATCCTGGCAATCTTCATCACCGTTGTCTTGATCAGCGGCAACTTCGACCTGTCCATTTCCTCCACTGCCGCCCTCTCGGCAGTAGTCGCCCTTCAGCTGCACAGCCTGCCGATGGCGCCAACCCTGGTCATCTGCTTGGGGGTTGGCGCGATAATCGGTCTTATCAATGGCCTGATTGTCCAGTACTTGGGCGTGAACGCGTTCATCACCACCCTCGCGATGGCCACGGCTGTCCGCGGCCTGGTTTTCGTGGCATCGGGAGGGACGTCCGTCACGGCCAAGCTTCCGAGCTTTCACGCTCTGAGCTCGGGCCGCTTCGCGGTGGACTTCGCCGTGGCAGTGGGCGTCGGCGGTGCGGTGAGCATTCTTCTCGCTATCTGGATATTCGTCCACCGGACGCGCCGAGGCCTCGGGCTCACGATCGGCATCATCGGCCTCGCGCTCATCCTGAGCGCGCTCGTCGTACCTCACTACCTTGAGCTCACGAGCGCAGTGGTGATCCTTCTCGTGCTGATGCTTGCAGCGTGGGTCGTCTTGAGGTTCACGGTCGTCGGTCGGCGCCTCTACGCCACCGGG
>JAUZGC010000160.1 GCA_030840105.1 Microbacteriaceae bacterium | reverse complement strand
CCGCGAATCTGCTTGGGCAGCTGCAGAGCACCGCCACCGCGCGTCGCCCAGCGCCCCGTGACGACTCCGCCTGGCACGTAGTCGGGGTGGAAGCGCCCGTCGCGAATCCACGCGTCCATCCACGCCCAGCCGTTGGCGCTCTGCAGGCGCGAAAGCTTCTTGTATTCGAGCAACGGCGCGATCGCCGGGTGATCGAGCTTCTTGAGCTCCCAGGATCGGGTGCTCGTGACGATCAGACCCGTGCGCCCGAGCGCCCGCAGAAGCTCGGCCTGCGAATCGGGGTTGAGCGTCGGCGCGTCGAGCGCCGCCTGCACCCGAACGGCAAGGGCCTCCAGCTTCTCGGGTCGCACACCCTGGCGGGGACGCGCGCCGAGCAGACCGGTCAGAAGCTCATTGTGGATGTCGCTCCGCCATGGCAGCCCGGCGAAGCGCATCTCGGCCGCAATCAGCGCGCCGGCGGATTCGGCGGCGAGGAGCAGCCGCAGCCGGGCCGGTTCGTTTGAGCCGGCCACGGCATCCTGCTGGAGGGAGAACTCGGCGATCTCGGAGGTCGTTACCTCGTCGCTGCCGGCCGCGTCCGTGTTGGGCGCCAGGGCGGTCTCGGCTTCGGTTTCGGTCTCAATCCCGGCGAGATCGAAGAACGCAGTGTCGAAAAGTGCCGTAGCAGCGGATGCGGCGGATGTCGCGGCGACGTCATCAACGGCGGCGGATCCGTCCCACGCGTTTGGTGCTGCGAGCGCCAACGCTGAGCCCGCCGACAGCGACGACGCCCGAAGGATCGCGTGGCAGAGCCTGAGGTCGACACAACGCTCGACGCGGACGCCGTCCGCGAGCAACTCGGGGTACCAGGCGCGCGTGTCGTTCCATACCCAGCGCGGTGCACCGCCCTCAGCCCGTCGCACGTACTCAACCAGTTGGGCGGGGTCGACTACGACTGCGCGATCCGGCGCCCCTCCGTCCCGTGCCAGCCGGACATCGTCGAGTTCCGTCGCGCTCACGGTGCCGTCACCGCTGCGCGAGAGAACGATGTACACAGTGCCATTGTGCACGCCACAACCGACATCCGTGCGTCGGTTCAACGGTCCGGTCGGATCCGGTCTTACTCCCCCAAGTCAGGGGTCATCTCGACCAACCCGATTGCACGTCCTCGAAAACTTGAGGATAATTCATCTAGCTGTAAAACTCGTTCACCCGAAAGGATCGAGGACCCAGTGACAGTCTATTTGTACGACTCCGCAGGCACGTGGATCGCCTTCCGCACGGACCTTGACGGCCGCTACCTGTTCGACACCCACGGCGAATGGATCGGCTGGTTCCCGTTCGGCGACGATGACGCCGTCACCAAGGACGGCACGTACCTCGGCACGATCGTCGAGAACCGCCTGCTCTGGCGGATCGAACAGCCATACCGCACCGATCCCGGGTACCCTGGTGCACCGGCCTTCCCTGGGCACACCAGTTACCCGGGCGGTGTGGGCTACTTCGGCGCCGTGCCGGGGTTCCAGGATGTCCCCACAGAGCTCCTGGACCCCGAATACACGACGCACACGGGCTTCGGGTCCCTGTTCGGAACGTAGCCGTCGTCGCTCGGGTCGGCGGGACGCGGCCGACCCGGCTCCGGAGTCGGGGTGAGCCGCGGCCGCTCGGGCTCGGGAGCCCGTGTAAGCCCGGACCGATCCCGCTCGCCCGCGCGCCTCGTCCCGCTGCCGAATCCGAGGCAATCCGTGCGATTCCCAGTCGTCTGCGACCGTATCGAGGCGTCCGCGCGCGGCCATGTACGGGAGTCTGCGCGGATGTTGTGCACGCGAGTCTGCGCAAATGGCGAACCGAGCCGATCCGAATCGCCATTTGTGCGGACTCGCGGAGGTAGCGCGCAGGTTCGGTGTCGGCAGGTGGGTGTCGGCAGATTGGGATGCCGGCAGGTTGATTCGACGGACGCGCCCCGACGAGAACCCCCGCCCCGGCGAGAACCCGCTCCCTGCGAGCGCTAGAAGTACCGGTTGATTTCGCTGTAGATCGTCTCGCCCTCGACACGGATGTAATCCTCGTGCAAGAGTTCCGTCTCATCCGGGTTGGATCCGCTGAGGTCGATCGGCGCATCCGGAGCACTCACGTTGATCGCAGAGCCCATCGGATGAATCCCCACCGTGTCGTCGAGCGCGGCCCAGCCGTCCGCATGGGCGATTTCATAGAGTGCCTCAGCGAGACCAGGGACGCGGCTCTCGGCATCCTCGGCTGTCTGATCCGGCCAGGTGCGCAAGTAGGCGGCACGTCCGGCCGCGATGACAGCGCCCTCGTCGGTGACGGCATAGTCGTCGCGCTGCACCACGCTCACGAACGAGGTTGCGTGACGTGCGTAGTCGGCAGCCTCCCCTGGGTGAGTCTCGCCGTCGTCGCGATCGGATTCGTCGCCGCGATCGGATTGGTCATTGAGACCGGTCATCGTCGTCCCCTTACTGTCACGGCGCTTCCTCCTACTGTCATGGAACTTGCGCTCTTACTGTCACGGAACTTGCGCCGTGAGGTCATCTACCGACAGATACACCGGCGCATTGGCTACCCCGCCGGAAAGGTAACCCGTTATGGCAAGACCGCCCGCAGCCTGATGCCCAGCCGTCGAGTCACTGATCGAGCGCTGCCAGGTGGTGGGTTCGGTCGTGCCGTCCAGCCAGGTGCGCGACTCGATGAGGGTGGGGTTCGAGCCGGTGACGCGCAGGCGGATCGCGAGCTTGGCACCGGCGGTGTACGTCAGTCCGTTGACCGTGATCGCGGGCTGCACCACGACCTCAGAACCTCCGGATGCGTTCACGCGCACGATCGCGATCGTCACCTTTCCCGTCGACGAAATGATGACCTTCGATTGGTACGCACCCGTTGTCGCGATGCGGCGGCCGGATATCGACAGGTACACGCTCCCTGACGACGGCATCTTGTCGATCGAGACGTTCAGCCGCAGGTCGGTAGCCGAAGAGGACACCGAGGCGAGCCTGGTCGTTCCGCCATTTCCGGCAGGCAGCTGAATGACACCAACCCCTGAACCGACCCCATAGAGCGTCGAGCTCCCGGCGACGGTCCAGGGACCACCCGTGGGCGCGGTTCCCCAGCCGTTCGTCACCGTGCGATCGAAGGTGTCGCTGGCCAGCGATCCGGGCGGAGGTGGCGGAGGAGGAGGGGGTGGCGGAGCCGTGACGGTCACCAGGCGCGTCGTGGTGCTGCTGGCACCGCCGTCATCCGTGACCGTGAGCCGAACCGTGTACGTGCCCACCGCCGCGTAGCTGTGCGTTGCCGTCCCGCCCGTTCCTCCCGCGCCGTCACCGAAGTCCCAGGTAACGACCTGCAGAGTCCCATCCGGATCATTCGACGCACTACCGTCAAACGTGCACGCCAGGTCGGTGCACGCCGAGGTGAAGCTCGCGGTCGGCGCTTGGTTGCCGCCTCCGCCGGGCGGCCCCAGCGTGAACGAGTCGGTAAACGTGCCACCAGCGGCCCGAGCGAAGGATGCCGTCAGCTGGGTTGCCGTCACAGACACGTCGAGCGATCCCCACGTCGGATTGGAGTTGAGACCTTGCGCGGCTGCGAAGTACCCGGCCTCGGAATCCGCCGGGTTGATGTTGTACATGGCGGTGCCGCCCGTGCCGACCGTTGCGAAGACCGTGCCAGCACCTTTGACCATTGACGGATCAGAATCGGCGATGCAGCCGGAGGAAAATGCCCCAGGGACGAGGGCGGAACACCCCGCACCGAGGGCGAGCTGGTGCGTGCGCTGATAGACGTGGTCATGACCCGTGAGCACGAGATCCACGCGCTTGTTGACGAGCAGATTGAGCAGGTCGGCTCCGGGGTCACACGTGTACTGGCCGATCGAGAGGCAAGGCATGTGCATCCCCACGACAACCCACGGGATGTTCGCCGTGCGTGCACCGTCGATCGCGCTCGCAGTCCAGTTGTAGCGCGGGGTGCCTGCGGCGTAGCTCCACACGCCGTCCGAGAACGGCAGACCGGGCGAAATCATCACGAATCTGACAAGCGGAGCACCCTCCGGCACGTCCACGTAATACTGGCGCCCGTAGCTGCCGACCACTCCGGGCAGCTGGTTGGGGAGGCACGCCGAGAAGTCATTGATGTTGCCGTTTTCGCCATTGCTCTCATGGTTGCCCGAGATGAGTTCGAAGGGGAAGCCGGCACCGACCTTTTGCGTGACGAGGTCACACCAGGCCTGCTCCTGACCCGTCGTGCCATAGGAAAGGTCGCCGAGCGCAAGGTGCAGGTCGGGATTTATGGCGTCAACGCCCGCGAGCACTGCCTGCGCGTTCGCCGAGGACGAGAAATCGCCGGATGCCGTGAAATGGACGGTCGTCGCGGTTGGCGCGATCCCGCGCACGCCCCCGCCCGTGACAAGCGACGTCGCTATGAAGGCAGCGCCTACCACCAGAACCGAGGCGATTCGATGGATGCGCATCCGCCCGCTCCCCTTGCAGCTCACATGCGTGCTCTGCTGCTACGGGGCGTCGGTGCCCCGTAGGAGGCAGTGGTCCGTTGGGTGCAGGACCTGACCTCAGGTTAGTCCTCAGCCGACCGGCACGAAAGAGGAAGTGAGTGATTCTCGACGGCACAGAATGCCCAGCACCACCGCGGTGCTGGGCATCCTGCTTTGGGGGCTGTTAGCGCAGACCGATGTTGACGTAGTAGGTCTGTCCGTCATCCAGCGTGACGCCGATGCGGTAGTAGTTCCCGCTGGCCGTCGTCTTCCAGTTGTAGGTGTACTGGGGCGCCTCGTACCGGAAGGTGCTGCCGCTGTCAGCCGTTGCCGCGTACAGCGACTCGTCCACCGGCAGGCTCATCGAAGCACCCTTGGCCGGGGTCAGCCACACTGGCGCAGCGTTCGCCTGGACGACCGTGCCGCTCGCATTCTTCAGCTGGAACTTGACGGGGACGGTGCTCCCGCCCTTGAAGATGCTCGTCGACGTGCCGACCTGGTGAGCGGTGTCGTTGATCGGCTGCAGGAACCCATCGAACCGGTAGATCACCCGATAGGTGCCCGTCGCCGTTCCCGTGTTGCCGGCCTTGTCTGTCGCCCGCGCCGTGTACGAGAAGGTACCGACGCCGTTGGCATTGCCTCCGGAGATCGACACGACGCACGATCCGCTCAGGCCAGAGAAGCTGTCGCTGGCCGTGCAGGTCGGGGCAGGTACAGCACCGAGCGTGTAGAGGCCACCGGCCACGTTGACACCCGTGATGCCGGGCGCCTCCTTGTCGATGTTGATCCCGGCCACCGTAGTGGCCGCCGTGTTCCCTGCCTTGTCGGTCACCGTACCGCTGGCCGAGTTCGCGCCGTTGGCAGTAAGGATCACATTATCGGGGCAGGTCGCCACACCGGAACGGGCGTCGGCGCAGGTGAAGTGCACCGTCACCGGCCCCACGTACCAACCGTTAGTTCCCACGGTGCCGCTCACAACCGCTCCGCCGATGGTCGGCGCAGTCTTGTCGAGCTTGACGGTGACCGCGTCGGTGCCGACGTTGCCCGCGGTGTCCTTCGCCGAACCGACGATGACCTGTCCGTCCGTCTCGGTGGAGACCGTTACGGGCGTCGTCACGTTTGCGACGCCGGATCCCGCATCGTCGTCCTTGGCGCCGAACGTCACTGTGACGTCACTCTTGTTCCAGTCATTCGCGTTAGGCACGGGCGACAGGGTGTGAGTGACCGTCGGAGCGATGTTGTCCCACTTGAGCGCGACGGCGTTCGAGGCTTCGATGTTGCCCGCGTTGTCGACCGCCCAGTACGTCACCGTGCCTGCGCCACTGCCGTCGAGCGGGACAGTGACCGTCTTGGTCGCACCGGCCGCCACCAGCTCTGCGCCGCCGTCGATCTTGTAGTGGAGTTCCTTGACCCCGGACAGTCCGGCCTGGTCGGTCGCGGTCAACACGACGTTCGCGCTCGAACCCGTGCACCATCCGTTGCTCGTGATGCACTGGTTGTTGGCTGTCGTGCTCGGCGCGGATCCGTCGATGTTGATGCCACCCACGGTCTTGCCAGCGCTGTGGTTGCCCGCCTTGTCGCTGGCCGGGTCGCTCGTGACGGCCTGGTTCGCGCCGTCGCCTGCGATTACCTTGCTGGTCGGGCAGGAAGCCACTCCGGACAGTGAATCCGTGCAGGTGAAGTCCAGCACGACCTGGTCGCGGTACCAGCCGGCAGCGTTCGGAGCCGTCGTCGGAGCACCGTCGATGGCCGGCGCGGTGCGGTCGATGTTGATTCCGTTCACCGTTGCCGTCTTCTGGTTACCTGCCTTGTCGGAGATGCTGGCAGAGGCGCCCAGATTGTTGCCCTGGCCGGTGATCGTGCTGTTCGCCGGCTGCGTCGACGGGTCGATGCCCGAGAGCGCGTCACCGCCGGTCCAGGCAATCGTGACATCGCCGTTGTACCAGTCGGCGCCATTGGCGTCCGTGGTCGCGGCACCGACGAGAGTCGGCGCGGTCTTGTCGATGTTGATGTGGTCAACGGTCGTCGAGTTCACGTTTCCGACAACGTCCTGGGTGTCACCCTGGACCTGCTGGTTGGCGCCCTCGGTACCGACTGTTGCATTCGGGCCGCAACCGGCGACCCCGGACTCTGCATCGCCGCACGTGAAGGCCACATCGACGCTCGCGTTGTTCCAGCCGAATCCGTTCGCCGCCGGAGTGGCAGCGCCCGTGATGGTCGGCGGGTTGTTGTCCACCTTGACGGCCGTCGTCTGCTGCGTCTCGACGTTGCCTGCGACATCCGTGCTCCAGAACGTGAGGCTGTGAACACCGGTCGCGAGCTCTGTCGAGAACGGACCACCATAGCTCTGGATGTCGCCACCATCGATGCGGTAGTGCGTTGCGCCAATACCGGAGAGCGCATCGTCACCACTGAGCGTGATCTCGACGGCACCCTTGTACCAGCCACCTACTGCGTTCGGGATGCTGGCGGTGGTGGTTGGTGTGGTGCGGTCGATTTGGATACCGGACACCGTCTTGGACGCCGTGTTCCCGGCCTTGTCCGTGCACGTGGCCGACGACGACAGGTTGCCGCCCTCACCCGTGACCGTGTC
>JAUZGC010000244.1 GCA_030840105.1 Microbacteriaceae bacterium | reverse complement strand
TCGCCGCGAGTGGCGGCGCATCGGGCAGCGAATTCGCGGCCGAGCTTGCCGCGAGCGGACTTCCGCACCAGCTCGTCCCGGTTGGTGCGGCCACCCGGCGCACCGTCGCCCTGGTTGACACGGGTCGCGGCCAGACGAGCATCTTCAATGAGTACGGCGAGAACCACACGCCCGACGAATGGCGGCAGCTCGCTGATGCGACATCCGCTGCGCTGGACGGCATGGGCGGCCCCGACGGCACCAGCAGCCTGGTTGGCGCGGGCTGTCTCGTCGGGTCTGGCAGCCTGCCGGAGGGGGCGGATGGTTCGTTTTTCGCCGAACTCGTGACCACGGCTCGTGCGCATGGCGTGCCCAGCGTGATCGATACGTCCGGCCCAGGCCTCCTCGCCGCGGCCGACGCCGGTGCAACCGTGCTCAAGCCGAACGCGCACGAACTCGTCGAGGCGACGGGCGATGACGACCCCGTGCGCGCCGCCGGGATCCTCATCCAGCGAGGGGCCGGGCTGGTCCTCGTCTCGCTCGGCGAAGAGGGAATGCTCGCGGTGTCGGCGACCGAGCCGTCGCGTCCGTGGCGGGCTCGGCTTCCGCGCGTGCTCGCAGGCAACCCGACCGGAGCCGGGGATGCGGCAGTGGCCGCTGTCGCGGTCTGCCTGGTGACAGGCATCCACGACACCGAGGCGATCCTGCGTCGGGCCACGGCCTGGTCGGCCGCTGCCGTGCTCATGCCCCTTGCCGGCGAGATCTCGGCGGAGCATGCCACTCTCGCTGCCGAGCTCATCGTCGACCGGCCGGTCGGGCTGGAGGCGTCATGACGCTCGCCCCGACGCGCGAACTCATGCGGGATGCCGCCCGCACCGGCAGCGGAATCGGCGCCTTCAACGTGATCCACCTCGAGACTGCCGAGGCCCTCGTCGCGGGCGCCGAGCGGGCCGGCCTTCCGATGATTCTGCAGATCTCTGAGAACTGCGCGCACTATCACGGCGGGCTGGAGCCGATTGCGCTGGCGAGTCTCGCGGTCGCGCGCGCGGCATCCGTGCCCGTGGCGGTGCACCTCGACCACGCCGAGGACGAGACGCTCGCCTACCAGGCTGTGGATCTGGGCTTCGGCTCGGTCATGTATGACGGGGCTCACCTCGACTATGCCGAGAACCTCGCCATCACCGCTCGCGTCGTCGAATACGCGCACGCTCGCGACGTCTTCGTCGAGGCCGAGCTCGGCAAGGTCGGCGGCAAGGATGGCGCCCACGCGCCCGGAGTGCGCACGGATCCCGACGAGGCCGTCTCGTTCGTGGCTGCGACGGGGGTCGACGCTCTCGCGGTCGCGGTCGGATCATCGCACGCGATGACCGAACGTTCCGCGGCGCTCGACCTCGAACTGATTGCGCGGCTGCACGCGGCTCTCGACGTCCCGCTCGTGCTGCACGGGTCATCCGGAGTCTCCGACGAAATCCTGGTCGGCGCGATTCAGGCGGGGATGACCAAGATCAACGTTTCGACCCACCTGAATGGGTTCTTCACGGCTGCGATTCGCCAGTACCTGGATGACAATCCCGCCGTCGTCGATTCGCGCAGGTACGTGTCGGCCGGCCGCGCCTCGGTTACGGGGGAAGCCGCCAGGCTCATCCGGATGTTTGCAGCCGCGCCCGGAGACACGTTTGCATCCGCTACCGGAGACACGGTTGCAGCCACCACCGGAGACACGGGGGAGTAGAAAGATGGGGGAACAATGAAGCGAGCCGAGCGACTGAACGCCGTCCTGGACCTGCTCGCCGAAACCGGCACACTCGACGTCGAGGACATCATCACCAAGCTGGATGTGTCCGCCGCGACCGCGCGGCGCGACCTCGACAACCTGGCCAGCCAGCAGCTGCTCACGCGCACGCGGGGCGGTGCGATCGGACAGTCCGTCGCCTACGACCTGCCACTGCGCTACAAGCGCGACCAGCATGCGCCCCAGAAGCATCAGATCGCACTCGCGGCGAGCAACCTCGTTCCGCTCGGCGCCGTGATCGGGCTGTGCGGCGGCACGACGAGCACCGCGATCGCCACGGTCCTGGGCTCCAGGCCGGACGTCATGAAGGCGTCGCCGGAGTCCAGCCTCACCGTTGTGACCAACGCGATCAACATCGCCGCACAGCTGGTCATGCGACCGCAGATCAAGACGGTCGTCACCGGCGGAGTCGTGCACTCGCGTTCGTACGAGCTCGTCGGACCATACAGCGACATCGTGCTCGAGAAGATCACGATGGATATCGCGTTCATCGGCGTCAACGGCATCGACCCGGTCTTCGGCGCGACGGTGCACGACGAGCGGGAGGCCGCGGTGAACTCGCTCATGGCCAGGCGGGCCACTCGGGCCGTGATCGTGGCCGACTCGAGCAAGATCGGACGCAACGATTTCGCCACGGTCGGCTCCAAAGGCCTGTTCCACACGCTCATCACCGATGCAGGAATCACCCCAGAGCAGATCGCCGCATTCGCGGAGAACGACATCGAAGTGATCGTCGCAGGATGAGCGGCCGTGCGGTCATCCACTCTGCTCGCCTCGTCTCCGGCGGCGCGGTCACCGACGACGCCTGGGTTGCGCTCGAGGGCGGCTTGGTCTCGGCGGTGGGAACCGGTGACAAGTGGACAGCGCTCGGAGTTGAATCCGACCGCGTTACGGATGCGCGCGGTCGCTGGCTCACGCCCGGTTTCGTCGATCTTCACTGCCACGGGGCGGGAACCGCAGCCTTCGATGAAGGTGCGGACGCCATTCGTACGGGGCTTGAGGTGCATCACCGGCACGGCTCCACGCGCGTCGTGCTCTCGCTTGTCACGGCGACCCAGGCCGACCTCGAGGAGCGCGTCGCCGTCGTCGCCGCCGCCGCTGAGGAGAATCCGCTCATCCTGGGTGCGCACCTCGAGGGACCGTTCCTGGATACGACGTTCCGCGGCGCGCACGACCCCGCGTTGCTCCGGGCCCCGGATGCGGATTCGGTTGCCCGGCTTCTCGCGGCCGGTCGCGGCTACATTCGCCAGGTGACGCTCGCGCCGGAGTTGCCCGGTGCAGCCGAGGCGATCCGCACCTTCGTCGAGGCCGGCGTCGTCGTTGCCGTCGGCCACAGCGCCGCCGACTACGAGACGGCGCTCGCCGCCTTCGACGCGGGAGCCTCGATCCTGACACATGCCTTCAACGGCATGCGTGGCATCCACCACCGAGCACCTGGGCCAATTGCTGCCGCAACGCACTCCGCAGGGGTCACGCTGGAGGTCATCAACGACGGGGTGCACGTGCATCCCGAGGTGGTTCGGCTGGCCTTCGCGGGTGCACCTGGGCGCATTGCGCTCATCACGGATGCGATGGCAGCGACGGGCGCATCCGACGGGATCTATATTCTCGGCTCCCTCGAGGTGACGGTCGCCGACGGCGTCGCGCGCCTCACTGACGGCGGATCCATCGCAGGATCGACACTGACCCTCGATGTGGCCTTGCGCCGAGCGGTGGCGGAGGTCGGCGTGAGCATCGAAGAGGCGGTCACCGCCCTCACCGAGACGCCGGCGCGAGCGATCGGACGCGGTCACGACCTTGGCCTCCTCGCGGTCGGCTATGCCGCAGATGCGGTGCTGCTCAGCGACGACTTCGAGGTCGAGGCGGTCTTCGCCGCGGGTCGGCGGCTCGTGTAGCTGCTGCTGGCACTATCGCCTGCGCGGGGGCCGTGCGTGCTGGGTTGAGCAGCGAGCGCGCCCGCACGTAACGTGCGCACCCGCGCGCCCGGGCGCCCGGGCGCAGACGTTACGGGCGGGCGCAGACATCGGGGGGTGTGTTGGGTTGCGGCGG